>NZ_JAUBOX010000011.1:101097-125495 GCF_036700445.1 Microcoleus sp. T3_B1 | reverse complement strand
GGCCTGTTCCACAAAGAGTGAATTTTCTTGTGGAACAGGCCGAAAAGCCTGTTAAGCGAGAATGGTGCAAGATGTGGGTTTAAACTGCATCGGCTTAATCGGCAAAATTTTTGATTGTTTACAATACAAGGCAAATGATTCGCTTGGGGAAGGATGGGTTTCATGACTGTAGCTGGCGATCGCTTGACAAATTTTCCTGACTCTGAATGCGCCGGACAACCTGACGGTATCAGTTGGGACTGGCAGAGCTGGCAAGGCTTGCCCTATCTGACTTGCAGCTTGCTTTCTCGCTGGTCTCACGGCTTTTTTACTCGCGATTTCTCGCCCCAGGGGCCGATCGAGCTGACGGAAGTTCTCGAACCGGGAGCTAAGGTTTACCGACTCCAACAGGTACACGGCAATGCGGTACTCAAAACCACTGAGTTGTCCCCGGTTGTGGCTCCGGACTCGGAAACCGCTGCCTCAAGCTATGCTGAGGCTGATGGCTTGGTGGCAGCTCGAGAATTGGAGGCGCTGTGGGTTTGCTCGGCTGACTGTGTGCCGGTGCTGATTGCTGACGATCGCACGGGACTGGTTGCGGCAGTTCACGCGGGTTGGCGCGGGACTGCTGCTAAGATATTACCAGAGGCGATCGCTCAACTTGTGGCACAAGGCAGTCAACTAGAAAATCTGAAGATTGCTATGGGGCCGGCGATCGCTGGAGAGGTTTACCAGGTATCTGTGGAAGTAGCAGCGGAACTGGGAGCCACCATTGCTCCTAAGAGTGCCGTTAGTGCAACAGCCGACGGCATCTGCGAGTTTTTGCATCAACTGCCGGAAACGCCTGTCTTAGCCGATCCAGAACCGGGAAAAGTACGCTTGGATGTTCGCCTCTGCAATGCTCTGCAATTGCAGCAGTTGGGAATCGATATTTCTCAAGTGGCGATCGCTCCTTTCTGTACTTATTCTGACTCGGCTCGCTTTTTTTCCTACCGCCGCGATCGACTTAAAAAAGTCCAGTGGTCGGGAATTGTGAGCGCCAGCAGGACAAGTCCCTTCTGAGGGCATTTGGCAGAAGGTAAAATTTTAGACGGCAAAGATAAAAATAAAAATCTTTGGATTCATTATTTTTTTTTTACGAATGCCAAATGCCTTCTAGTTTCTACCTTCGTAAGGTTTGCTGGTTCCTGTTTTCAAGCACTAAAAACTAGCAGCAAAACTCTTGGGAAAGCGGCAGAGCTCCCGCCCCGCTTTCCTCTCTTGTTAAGATTGCTATATAACGAGAGTCTTCAGCGGGTTATTACAATGAGTGAGCCAACTCCCTATCAACTTCTTGAAGTCGATGAAGATGCTTCCTTTGATGAAGTGCAAGAGGCCCGCACGCGCCTAGGCGAGCAGTACAGCGGTGACAAGAAACGTTTGGAATTGATCGAAGCCGCTTACGATGCGATCCTCATGGATCGCCTGCGGCAGCGACAGGAAGGGAAAATTAAAGTACCCGAACGCATCCGCTTTCCCGAACGGCTGACTCCCCCACCCCCAAGCTTTACTCCCTCTCCTCCGAGTGGCAGCCCAGCTTGGTTGCAGCGGTTAATCGATACTCCTAGTCGATCGGACATTTTGTGGCCGGCTGGGGTGTATGTGGGCTTAGGCGGACTGAGTATTTATCCGGCGGCTAATGATGGTTTACTACAGTTGACTCTGGCTCTTGGGGTCGGCTGTTGTCTTTATTTTGTTAATCGCAAGGAACAAAAATTTGGTCGCGCCGTGCTGCTGACTGTGGCTGGCTTGGTTATAGGCTTGTTGCTGGGAGGATTTTTTGGTTCTTTGGTCAGTCCGGCATTTATAACAACAGAGAAATTTATCGCTTTGTTTACGTTTTTAATTCTGTGGCTGGTCAGCGGTTTTCTGCGATAGTCAGCAGTCATTAGTCAGCAGTTATTAGTCAGCATTCATTAGTCAGCATTCATTAGTCAGCAGCCAACAACTAATAACTGTGAAATCAAGACCTCTGATAAATAACATCAGCTAACAATTAATAACTAATGACTAATGACTGGGGAATTGTTGACTGTTGACTGTTGATTGATGACTGGGGAATTGAGGACTAATGACTGTTGACTAATGACTGGGGAATTGAGGACTAATGACTAATGACTAATGACTAATGACTAATGACTACTGACTATCTAAAATAATCTCAACTGCTTCACTCAAATTGTTAGCAATTAAATCCGGTTGGTGCATTTCTAGTTGGGTGCGATCGCGAATTCCGCACAAAACACCAATTACCTTGACACCGTGCGTTTTTGCTGATATGATGTCCGCCTCCGTATCGCCAACCATCCAAGTGTCAGAAGCCGGCGGCAGTTCGGCCAGAGCTCTTGCCATCAACAGGGGCTTATCTTTGACATCCCCGGTTTTAACGTAATCGTTGGGGAGGCAATAGCGGCGGTTTTCTGGGAAAAATTGCCCTAAATTGCAGCGGTTGAAGGCTTCATCTAGTTCCCTAACGCGGCGCATGGTCATCACCACTAAGTCTACTCCAGCGCCCTGCACCTTTTCGAGAGTTTCCAGAGCGGTGGGAACGGGTCGATCGTAAATCATGTAGGGTAGGGTGTGGACGGTTTGACGACGTTTCTGGGCAAAATCGCGGGCTTGGGCTGCGTCTAATCCTGAGAGGATGGCGATTTCGGTTTCGGGAACCCGCGCGCGCTTCATGTCCCAAAACTCTGCCTTGGGGAGTTCGCGCACTGGTTGCCCCTCACGCTGAGTCTCGGCCAGACAATACTGGTAAACTCGGTAGTAGCGATCGGACACGTCCATGATCGGGCCGTCAAAGTCGGTAATAAGTCTCAGCATTTAGCAGAGTATTTTTAAGCTTTTATACAAATCCTTCGATACTATATCATTTAAAGGTAACACTTTCTTTACAAAAATTGACACAAATACCCTGGGGAGGTAAGGTCTATAGGAATGGTGCTAATTAAAGCAAACATTTGAATTAAACTGTGCTGTTCCTCAACTTGAGCGGTTGTCAGCCATATCGGGGAATTCAAAATTAAAATGTGCCGCACAAATAGTGTAAACAGCTACATATTGTTCATAAATCTCTACCTCAATCGAGGCTGATTTTGACTGCGCTTTCTCAAAAAAAGTGGGTTTAATTAATATTTAGCCCCATTTTTAAAACAAGCAAAAAAATGCTTGGATAATCCAAAGTGTACTGTTTGCATAAATTAGCTAGCGGTAACAGGTGATGACATCAGCCAGTATAAAAATTCCCATGATAAATAGCAGCCAAACAACAACTAATATCGTTTCCGGTTGCATCGGCATCCTAAAATCGAGTCAACAGTTAACACTCAACCATTCTGTTTTTCCACCCCTCCTTCTACAGTCAACAGTCAACAGTCAACAATCATTCCGGTGCAACCGGAATTGATGTAACTTTACCGGCTAACCTTTGAGAGAGATGCTCTACAATAACGAGATGCTTCCAACATTAACTGTAGAGAGCAGCCCCAGAAGTATTAATATTCTTCTTTATAAGCTGTTATCCTTACGCAGGATTGAATACCTCACAGTCGATCGGGAACTTAAGATTAAAGAAATATCTTTGAAAGTGCAAGATTTTGCCTACATTCATGAGGAAGTAGGCGAAGGAAAAGACGTGCGCGATAGTTTTCCTGAACTGATTGGAATTGAAGGAATCCTTGAAGATATTATTGAAGAACGACAGCAAGACTTTCAGTTAAAGTCAATTAGCAGAGTTCTCAAAGACGGCTCTTATTTGTATCTAAATTTGTACATTTTTGGTTGTAAGGGACAAGCCACTGCTGACAGATTGATTATTTTATGCGAAGATGTGACAGATAGCATTGGATCTCCGCAAACCATCGTTCATGCTGCCAAGAAAACAAGTATTAAAGGCGATAACTTAGCTGCGGCTGGCGATTATATTGACAAAATTATTAATTCCCTAGGGGATGTTTTGTTCGTAACAGGAACATCGGGCCAAATCAAAAAAGTGAATCAAGCTGCACAGCAATTATTTGGATATACCGAATCGGAATTAATCGGCCAATCCATATCCATGATTACGGCTGAGGAGGAATTGTTACGCAAAGTCAGCCAGCTACCTCCTGCACTTAAAAGCGAATATTGGCCTCAAGTAAAAGTAGCTTGCCAAACGAAAATAGGTTTAAAGCTGATTGTTGCGTTTTCATGCTCTAGTTTCGAGACAAGCACAGGAAGCCCGGATGCAGATAGCGAGGTTATACAAGATTTTGTTTATATCGGCAAAGACATTACCAAGCAACAACGCATAAAAAAGTGTCAAGAAGCACAGTATGCTGTTACTCATATCCTATCAGAATCAAGTTCTCTAGATAATGCAACTCCGAGAATTTTGCAAGCTATTTGCCAAAG
The DNA here is from genome assembly GCF_036700445.1 of Microcoleus sp. T3_B1. Taxonomy (NCBI): domain Bacteria; kingdom Bacillati; phylum Cyanobacteriota; class Cyanophyceae; order Oscillatoriales; family Microcoleaceae; genus Microcoleus; species Microcoleus sp. T3_B1. Next base: position 121,085 of record NZ_JAUBOX010000011.1, on the reverse strand, counting down.
TTTTGGGTGGGATCTTGGCGAACTTTGGACGCCTGCAGAGGCGGAGGAAGAAACTAGATTGGGTGCGGAAATAAAATCTGAAAAAGAGTCACTTTGGTACCTGCCACTTTGCTGTCCGATCGAGGAAACTGCTGGTTTGCGACGGGTGGCAGTTTGGCAGGCAGCGGAGGAAGTTAGGGAGTTTGCCGAAAACAACGAGCAGATTACTTTGGCGGCGGGTGAGGGTTTGCCCGGAGCGGTTTCCAAGAGCGGTTCTACGCAGTGGATTACCGATCTTGTGGGCGATCGCAATTTCGTGCGATCGCACTTGGCAGAGGAAGCGGGACTGCGATCGGGATTCGGTTTCCCCATTCACGCTAGGGGCCAAGTTGTAGGAGTAATGACTTTTTTTTGCCGGGAAGAACTGCCACCCGATCAAGATTTACTTCAGATAATAGCGGTGGTAAGTTCTCAATTAGGAGAATTTGTCAAGCGCAAATATGCGGAGCAAGAATTGTACGAAGCTGAAGCTTCAATCCGATTTTTGTACGAACAAGAAAAACGGCAAAGTGAAGAATTAGCTCGGCAAAATTTAGCTTTAGAACAAGCCAAATTAGAATTACAAGCAGCTAACATGGAATTGCAGCGGCTCGCTTCGGTGGATGGATTGACTCAAATTCCCAACCGCCGCTGTTTTGACAAAAAATTGGAGTTAGAATGGCAGTTGATGGAGCGAGAAAAAGAGTCGCTGTCTTTAATTTTGTGCGATATCGATTTTTTCAAACTTTACAACGATCATTACGGCCATCAAGGAGGCGACGAATGTTTAAAAAAAGTTGCCGAGATTTTAGCTAACAACGCTCAGCGGGCAGGAGATTTAGCCGCCCGCTACGGCGGCGAAGAATTTGCGGTAATTTTGCCGCGAACTGATGTGCAGGGAGCAATACGGGTAGCTGAAGCAATTCGCAGCGATTTGAAAGCGGCGACAATTTTTCATGCTGCTTCCAAGGTAAGTAAGTTTATAACTCTCAGTATGGGGATCGCTACTACTGTACCGGCTGCTGGTGTATCGATTGAGGGGTTAATTGGACAAGCCGATCGAGCGCTGTATCGAGCTAAACTAGAAGGGCGCGATCGTATAGTTGCCCTCGACTTGAAAAGAGAATTTCAGGGCCCCAAAGGAGTATTTTCTGATGATTGTGAGAGAAGCTAAAATCGGTGACGCACCTGCAATCGCACGAGTTAATCTAGATACTTGGCGGACAGCTTACCGGGAAATTGTACCAGCAGATTACCTCGCACAGTTATCCTATGAAAAGCGAGAAAGCAATTGGCAAGAAATCCTCCTAAACGCAGAAAAAAGTAAAAATTTTGTGTGCGTTGCGGAGAATGAATCGGGAGAAATTGTGGGTTTTGCTGCGGGTGGTTGCGAGCGCACCGGCAAATATATATATAAAGGAGAATTATTTGCCATCTATATTTTGGAGGAATATCAGCGTCAAGGAATCGGACGGCAACTCGTGAGAACAGTTGCCACAAAATTGGCAGAATTAAGTTTGAACTCGATGCTAGTTTGGGTACTAGGAGACAATTCAGCCTATAGGTTTTATGAATTATTAGGAGGTGAAAAAGTAGATGAACAGCAGACAACTAGAGCAGGAGTTGCACTCAAAGAAATTGCCTACGGGTGGAAAGATATCGCCGTGCTGATTAACACGCGGATATGACCAAAAAAGTGGAAGCTTTATCAATCATCTATCAAACTTCCCCTCTTCATTTGTTCGCGTTCAATGGCCTCAAACAAAGCTCGAAAATTCCCCGCCCCAAAACCTCCAGCTTGCACCGGTGTGCCGTTAACTAAACTAACTCGGCGCTCAATAATCTCGAAAAAGAAAGTCGGTTCTGCAAAAATTGGCTGGGTAAAGATTTGCAGCAGCATCGCTGCGGGAGTATCTTCTTGCCAATCTGCCAAAACTTGACAAGCTGCAATTGATTGCCAATCTGCGGGTAAATAGTTTTGTCGCTGCTGCAATTCGGAGTAGTATGTGGGAGGAACAGGCAGAAAAGGCAAACCGCGCGATCGCAAATCGGCAACAACCCCCACAATATTATTAGTTTGCAAAGCCATGTGCTGAATTCCCGGCCCCCGATTTGCACTCAAAAACTCTTGAATTTGAGAATTAGCTGATGCCGGTTCATTAATCGGGAATTGCACCCCACCTTCAGCGTGCACCATAACTTGGCTCCGCAAAGCCGACTTCTCCGTCTGAATGTCAAAATTTTGCTGCGGTTGAAAACCTAATATTTTTTGATACCAACTAACAGCACTTGATAAATCCCCTGATTCAACATTTAACACTACGTGGTCGATTAGGGTAAACATCGGCAGCTTAGGAGAAGCCGATAGCAGTGAATGGCCGCCAATGCGCTCAACGAGCGTGTGGATTAAATCTCCCCAACCAGCGATTTTTGCCCGCTTAAAATAGCCTCTTTCGTTTAGGTCTTCTTGAATCGGTTCCAGGATTTTAGCGCCTGCCGCAGCCGCTCTAGCTACCGCTAATTCGATATTTTTTACCCGAAAACCCACATCGGCAATCCCTGGAGGATGAAACTTCAACCAACTAGCAGCGGGACTAGCGGGTGTCAGGGGCGAAGATAAAACAAAACATACATTGCCGCTGCTGACAACTTCAGTTTGAGTGTGGCTGTTGGCATAACCGGCAGTTGATTGAAAGCCTAAGCGGCTGACAAACCAGTCGCGGGATATTTTAGCATTTTCAACGTAGAAGTGAATGCGATCGAACTCCATAATCAATAATTGAAAATGGAAACTGAAAAAGGGAAAATCTGCTGATTTTCAAGGCGAAATTGCAACGGAGGAATTGAGTAATGGATATTTTTCATACTTTTTATTGCGCGCCCACTTAATAATAACCTAAAAATTGAATATTCTAGCTCCCTCTGAAGGTAGAAATAAGTCGGCACTTAAAAGAAACCCGGTTCTGTGATAACTGAGGTTTGACCGCTAGGCCTTCGCCAATAGGACTAAGGCAAAAAAATGGTTTGACGCGCTACTTATAGGGGTAAGGTGCACCAGCCCGTGCACCTACATAATTAAGTGCTGTACAAGTTCTCAAACCTAAAAATATCATAATTTTTATTGCCTTCAGCTTCCGCTGCTTTCTGCATTCAAATCACTCCTCAATCGCTAAAAGAACAAATGACTTTCCGGCTGAATATTAATCTCCATCGGCACAGCTTGCGGGTCAGCCGAAAGAGCAAACATAATCGCATTTGCAGCAGTTTCAGTAGTCAGCATTTTTGACCTGTCTACCTTCAAACTCACATTATCCCAAAACGGAGAATCCACCCCGCCAAAATAGAATAGCGTAAACTTAATGCCGTAGCGTCGCAGCTCATCTGCCATGCACTTGCTGAAACCAACTACCCCAAACTTTGAAGCGCAATAAGCCGTTCCCATCGCCATCGAATGCTTGCCCAAAATCCCGATGACATTGCAAATGTGCCCGGATTTCCGCTCTTTCATCACATTCGCCGCTGCTTGAGACGTGTAAAAACTGCCTTTTAAGTTCAAGTCAAGCATGGCATCTAAATCAGCGGGTTCTAACTTGTTCCACTGCTTGAGAATTCCGGCACCGGCGGCGTTTATGAGGGCATCAATTTGTCCGAAATGTTCCACAGCTTTGTGCATCAGCGTCTCGACTTGCTGCAAATCGGTGATATCTGTGGGCACGCACAGTACCTCTGTTGTTGAAAGTTCGCTAGCTAAAGCGTCTAACTTACTGCTGTCTCTGGCGGCGAGCACTAGCCTCGCACCCGCCTCAGCGAGTTTGCGGGCCACTGCTGAACCGATGCCGCCAGTCGCACCCACCACAACCACAACTTTGTCCTGCATATCCCTTTACATTTCTTTACGTCCAGATTGTATGATAGCTCAAGTTGCTAGTAATGGGGATGTTGCACCATTCTCAATAAGCTTTGTATGAACAGGCTTTTCGGCCTGTTCCACAAGAAAATTCACTCTTTGTGGAACAGGCATCTTGCGTATGAACAGGCTTTTCGGCCTGTTCCACAAGAAAATTCACTCTTTGTGGAACAGGCCGGAAAGCCTGTTCCGGTGCAATATGTGAGTTGTAATTGGACGTTTACATAGGGGTTCTCAGGAAAGTAAGGTACTCTTCCTGTTTGGCCAATGCCCTGTTTGGTCAATGCCCAAGAACACCTCATGTTACTGAGAAAGGCTATATATTTTAATTTTTAATTAATTGAGGGAAACTTGCCAGCCTTTTTCGGCTTTTTTTAGCTGGAGAGAAGCGCAGGATTGCAAAAATTTAGTGAATTTCCTACCGAGATTAAAATCTTTAATTATTTGGGTAATTTGTTTGCCGTATTGTCGGTGAAATTCGCTGCCTACATTGGAGAGAAATACAGAATTTTCAGGAGAGTTGCCGGTTAACTCGCCAACGATTTTGACAAGAGCTCTTTCCAAGTCTTCCAGAGAATTAATATCTGTCAAGGTGGCAGGTGCTGCCTGGTGGTTATTCAGATTTTCTTGGTTAAGTATTGGCGGTGGAGGCGATAATCTCACTTCAAAAAGAGTGACATAAGTTTGAGAAGTTTCTGAGGGTTTGTGGAGGGCAAAATCGGTGGGATATTTGAGAAAGATATCCCTGGTTTTAGTGCCGAGCAAATGATGAGAAACAACTTGATTTAGGACTAAGCCGTAATTTTCCTTAAATAAAGCTGAAACAGTAGAAAGTTTGATCCACTGAGTTGATGTGCGTTTTTGCTCTTTTTTGATTAATTCTTTTAGCTGAATAACTAATTGTTCTAGGGGTGTAATTTCCGGTGTGGTTACGAGGGAATGGGTTTCTACTTGTCCGGTTTTGCTGTTTAAAACTATGATTTTATCTATTTGTTTGCGGACTTGAAATACTGTTAATCCGTGGGCTTGCAGTGTATTGCTGAGGTGAGTGAGGGCGCGATCGGACGAACAGACAAAAATCTCTTTGGCTGTGGGATAATGTACGAAAATCGATGCGCCGACTGTAGCCATTTTTAAGTCGGCGCTGTCTTTGCCGGGGGGGACGTGAATGAGTTGATAGCCGCGCTGGTGAAATTCAGCATCTTTTTTGCCCATGCTGCGCCAGTTGGCAAAGGCAACTTTGATTTGGATGGGATAGTGGCAAATTCCCTCTAGGAATTTTTCGGTTTCGATGTTGAGTTGCAAGTTTTCGACATCAAGCAGCAAGATAGCAATGCCGCTAGGAAGCGGGGCTGGTTGATTGGCTGTTGGAGTTGGAGGTTCTGACGAAACTGAGTTTTGTGATTTAGCTGGTGCTGTTTGAGATTGGGCTAGCTGCTGAATTTTGGCAGATAATTTGCTGAATTGAGGTGAATTAACGAATTCTGGAACCAGCAGAATTTGCAGGTATTTTTTCGCAGTCAGCAGCAGGGAATCTGTATCGCTGGCTACGCTGAAACTTTTTGTCAATTTTCCAATCAAAACTGACTGAAAATCAGGTTTGCCCCAGGGGGTTTTCCTGTATTTTTCAGCTATCCATTCGGGATGCTTTTCCTGAATGGTAATGAGGGTTTGAGCTATATAGCGACTGATGGCGCTGAATGCGAGAGATTCTTGAGTCGCCAGCAAGGGGGTTCGATCGGGCATGGCCCTCTACAATGCGGGATGCTGTTTCAATTTATCACACTTCTAGTTTCTCGCCGGGATTCGGACGATCGCCCGCCAAATTAAACCGGCGACAATTAATGCCAATCCTGTCAGCCAAATTTGCCTCTCCACCCAGAAAGCCAGAAACAGACAATTCCCCAAACCCACCCAAGCCAACCACTGCGGATAAAGCCTTTCGGCGGGGGAAAGTTGCAGCGCGGCGAGGTTGGTGATAGCGTAGTAAATCAAAACACTAAAAGCGCTAAATGACCAAGTGGTTTTGACATCGCCGACGAGGATTAAAAGTGCGATCGTAACTTCGACAACCACCACAGCCACATAAGGAGTTGTCCCCGAAGGATTCAGCCGCGCCAAGACTCTCGGCATATCCAAGCGTCGCCCCATCGCCAGCCAGATGCGCGACAGCCCTAAAATTAAGTTCAGCAAGACTCCCAACATAGCGGTAATTGCGCCGACGGCTAGCAGTTGAGAAACTCCCGGAATTCGGAAACTCCGGGCGATGACTTCCAAAGGTGCAGTCGTGCCGCCTGGTAACGACAATTTATCGGCTCCCCCCGCGCCCGCGACAACTACTGCTACCCCCACGTAAAGCAGCATTGTCAGCACCAAAGTGAAAATTATGGCTTTGGGAATGGTTTGCCTCGGTTCCCGCACTTCCTCGCTCATTGTGGTGATGCGGGCGTAACCGCTATAAGCGACAAACATCAGGGCGGTGGCCTGGAAGATGGAGCCGATCGAGCTATGATTCTGTACGGTGGCGATTTCCCACCTTACCTCTGGCAAACCGACAGCAACAAACACCGCTAAGGATAGAAGTGTAACTGAGACTATGGCAGTATTGGCAATATTCGATCGCCTAATTCCCGTCAATACAATTAAAGTGATGGCGGCGAGGGATCCTAAAGCTGTTAGGATCAGGTAAGTGCGATCGGCGACACCAACTGCATTTAAAAAATACCCCGCAAAACCCAAAGCAGCAGTAGCTGCAGAAGCCGTTTTCGCCAACAAAAACATCCAGCCGGCAGTGAAACCCAGCCAAGGATTGAGATATTTGTAGCCATATTCATAAGTACCACCGCTAACAGGATGATTTGCCGCTAATTGAGCGCTGTTAAGGCCATTGCACACAGCAACAAAAGCTGCCATACCTACAGCCAAAATCACTCCCGGCCCAGCAACTTCCGCAGCAATGCCGATACTCACAAATACTCCCGTGCCAAGAATCGAACCCAGGCCCATGAGAGTTGCGCCAAAAATACCTAACTCTCGCTTCAGAAGTGGTGAAGACATAAATATAGCGGTTTTCTGTTCAGTGCCATACTGATAGTAGGTTACATCTAGCAATATTTGCAATAATTCCGGCCGGGGCCTAAACCCCCGCCTCAAAAATCAAGTCCCCAGCTAGGAGGACTGCAATACTTCTTGAGAATGTTGCCCAATATGAGTCAACACTAATATCAATTCCGCTTGCATTAGAATGATTAAACCGCAGAGTACGCAGAGAACGCAGAGGAAGAGAACAGAGAGATGAATAATTCCGATGAAGAGTGGATTTGATATAATTCAAATACTATTACTATTTCATAGTGTTATGAAGAGGACTTTAACTGTGAGACAGGGACTTAAGCCCCTGTCGGAATATAGCGACTGAGAGAAAGGAAAGCACCCTGGTATTAACCGAAACGGCCTTGAATGTAATCTCTCGTACTCGAATTGCCCGCAGAAGTAAAAATCTTACTTGTCGGGCCAAATTCAACCAGGCGGCCGATGCGACTTTCATCAGTATTAAAAAAAGCCGTGTAATCAGAAACGCGAGCAGCCTGCTGCATATTGTGCGTCACAATCACAACAGTTAACTGCTGCCGCAGAGTCTGAAATAACTCCTCAATCTTCATCGTTGAAATCGGATCAAGAGCAGAACAAGGTTCATCCATCAGCAAAATTTTCGGCTTCACAGCCAAAGCGCGAGCAATACAAAGTCGCTGCTGCTGTCCCCCCGAAATCCCCTGAGCAGATTTCTTCAAATCGTCTTTGACTTCATTCCAAAGCGCCGCACTTTTGAGGGCAGATTCCACAATTTCATCTAATTCTGCTTTGCTTTTGCGACCAAAAATCCTCACTCCGTAAGCAATATTATCGTAGATGCTCAGCGGAAAAGGATTGGGTCTTTGAAACACCATGCCAATTTGGCGTCGCAAACTATTAATGTTTACTTTTGGGCTGTAAATATCCTGTCCAAAAAACTCTACTCTTCCTTTAATTTGAACCTTTCCCTCCAATTCACCAATCCGGTTGAGAGCTTTGAGAAAGGTAGATTTCCCGCAACCTGAAGGCCCAATAATCGCCGTAATTTGCGGATGAGGGATATTCATCGATAAATTTTCTAAGACTTTGTGAGTTCCGTAATAAAAACTCAAGTCCTGAACCCGCAGTGCTGGCATTGCATTGGGGTCAATTTCCGGGGTGGCATCTTCTAGGAATTGATGTGTATAGTCTTCGGATTTCAAGTTAGCTTTAGGTTTCATTATTTGCCTGGTTATATTGTTAATATTTGACGGATAGATGCACTTTAGTTATTGAATTATCGATTTTGCAAGCGTTTCCGAGTTACTGTACGGGATGCGACGCTAGCAATTAAAACCATGCCCAAAAGCACAGAGGCAGCAGTCCACGCCAATTCGTTCTGCTCCTTGTAAGGAGAGCTAGCGTAGCTATATATTAATACCGACATAGAAGGAGTCGGAGTCAGCAGTGTTTCGGGAATTTCTTTGAGTTTTGAGATAGTTTCTGCACCTATGGGAGACTGCATTATCTCGCCCAACTTATCAACTAAAGGAGGCCAAAATTGACTCGATAACGCCGTTACAATCAGCGGTGCGGTTTCGCCGGCGGCGCGGGAAGCAGCGAGTAAAATACCTGTGGTAATAGTTGGAAGTGCTGAGGGTATGATAATGCGAAACATAGTTTGAAAGCGTCCCCCTCCCAAACCAGCAGAAGCGAGGCGGTAAGAAGTAGGCACTAATTTTAATGCTTGTTCTGTTGTCAGAGCAACAACTGGAAGCATGATTATGCCGAGGGCAAAACCGCCTGCTAAGGATGAAAATGCTTTGGTGGTAACGACAATTAGGGCGTAGGAAAAGACGCCAACTACGATCGAGGGAACGCTGCTGAGAATGACGGTTATAAACCGGATACTATTGGTAATCGCTTTGTTTTCTCTCCCAAACTCCGACAAAAATATTCCCGTCATTACGCCTATAGGTACGCTGATTAATGTCGCAATTCCTACCATTAAAGCAGTGCCGAGAATCGCATTTGCAAAGCCGTTGGGCTGGTCTTCAACTCCGACGGGTGCTGGTAGAGACAATAGCACTTCCCAGCTCAAATGTGTCAGTCCTTCCCCCAGAATTTTGTATAAAATAGCAAACAAAGGGAGCAGGGCGAGAGCTGTCAGAGCGAAAGCGATAACTGTCATTCCCCGGCTGAAAAAAGTTCGGCTTAGCGACAGGGGGTTGTTGATTTCTGCATCCAGAATACTGTTGGAATTTTGTGCTTGAGTCATGCGATTTGAGATTTGAGATTGTAGATGGAACCAGCGGGGAAATCCGGCGGTGCGGCTTGCGATCAAATTGCTTTCGATGATGTTAAGTTTTAGCTTTCTTGGCCCCAATTAGCTGAACTAACAATACTGCGATCGCATTTACCAACAAAGTGATCACAAATAGAATTAGGGCTAAATACATCAAAGCGCCGGTGTGCAGCGGTTCGATAGCTTCGCGAAATTGACTTGCCAAAACAGCAGGAATTGAGTAGCTGGGAGCGAGCAGGGATGGGTTAATTTGAATCGAGTTGCCAATTACCATTGTGACGGCCATTGTTTCGCCTAAAGCGCGTCCCAATGCTAATATGGTGGCGCCGATAATCCCCGAACTAGCTGCTGGTAATAACAGCTTGAATATTGTTTCCCAGCGGGTAGCGCCGAGGGACATGGAAGCACTTCGCAAATCTACTGGAACCGACAGCAAGACATCGCGGCTAATGGCGGCTACTGTGGGCAAAATCATAATTGATAACAGTATTCCCGCCGGCAGCATTCCGGGGCCTAAAGGTTCGCTACTGAACAGGGGAAACCAACTGAAATTATCGAACAATGACTGCTGCAATGGCAACAAAAAGGGAATCAAAACAAAGATTCCCCACAGCCCAACTATCACGCTGGGAATGGCCGAGATTAATTCAACCATGAATCCCAAGGGCGATCGCACCCAAAGGGGTAAGAAGTTCTCGCTAGTAACTATAGCTACTGACAGCCCTAAAGGAAGTGCGATGATTATGCCGATCGCAGAACTAATTACAGTACCGTAAATAAACGGCAAAGCCCCAAATTGCAACTCGCCGATATCCCACTTGGGATTCCACAAGAATGAGAGTCCAAATTTGCTAATAGCAGGCCAAGCATCTTTAAAAATTACCGCACTCATCAAAAACAACGTACCCGCTGTAGCTAGGGCAAAACCCCACACAAATACTGTAAATCCTGACTCTATCCATAGACCTTCACCAGCAGTATCTGTCAAATCTACTTCTGTGTTTATTTCTGTCGGTTTCCGAGTCAATTTGTTCGTTTTTTTTGAAATATTGGTCATACCGAAATTATTGCGGAAAAAGTGAAATATTTGCTTTAACGACGAGTGATTCTAATTAGTTGCTAGAGTTGCAATGTGTACCATTGATGTCAACTTAAGGCTGAAACCTTCTATCTCTCTCGTTTGTATCGAAACCTCGCTCCCCCTAAATCCCCCTTAATAAGGGCAGGGCTGTTTCATTCTCAGAAAAACCAGGGTTTTGTAGGGGCGGTGCCAAGAGTGCCCGCCCAGCCGATAGACGAGCGGGTAGGGGTTTCAGATATCGGGGCAACCACGGGGGGATTGCCCCTACAAGAGAATGAAACAGCCCTGCCTTAATAAGGGGAGTAGGGGTTGACTTTGAAAGCCTCATAAATCCCCCTAAATCCCCTTAATAAGCGGAACTTTCAATGCTCTTGTTCCCCCCTTTTTAAGGGGGGTTAGGGGGGATCGAGGATTTAAATACGAGCGAGAGGAATGTAAAATTTAGATGGGTCTCCGCTTAACTCATAACCCCGTGCGATCGCCCCAATTAACCTCTAGCAACCACAGTCTGATTAACTGCTTGAACCACCTTTTGAGCTGTAGCTGAAGGAATTGTAGTAAACTCTAGCTGTTTGTTGATACCTTGACCTGTAGTCATCACCCAATTAACCATCTTTTTAATAGCCTCTGCTTTCGCAGCAGGGTACTGTTTGTAGATTAACAGCCAAGTCAAACCAACAATCGGATAACCGTCGTTAGGATTGCCTTCTACTAAGCGGAAATCTGCGGGGAATGTTTCCCCTGCTAAAGCTTTCTCTGCTTCAGCCAAGCTAGGCTCTACAAACCGGCCAGCTTTATTTTGAATAAATGCTGTTTGGAGATTGTTTTGCCGAGCAAAAGTATCTTGAACGTAGCCGATCGCACCCGCTGTATTCTTCACCAAAGCAGCTACGCCGGGGTTTCCTTGACCACTGACAGGGCTTCCTGGCCAACTCGGCTGAGCGGCAGCTTTGATGCTGCTACCAGTTGCCTGCAAGTGGTTAGCAAAAATAAAGGTTGTACCGCTGCTATCTGCGCGTACAGCTACTCGAATCGCAGTATTTGGCAAGCCTTTAGCTTGTCCAGAAATTCCGGCTATTTTAGGATCGTTCCAGCGAGTAATCTTCCCTTCAAAGATGCCTTTCAGAGCATCGTTACTTAGCCTCAGATTGGTCACTCCGGGCAAGTTATAAACAACTGCAACAGCGCCGCCAGCCGTGGGAACAGCTATTACACCCCGCTTTACCTCAGCGATTTGTGCAGCAGTCATCAGCGCGTCGCTGCCTGCGAAATCAACAGTCCCTGTAATTAATGCTTTGATGCCAGCACCGCTACCAGTTCCTTGGTAGTTTACAGTAATTTGATTTGCACTTCTCATCTGAGAGAAGTAGCGATCGTAAAGGGGTTTCGGAAAAGTGGCTCCCGTACCGTTTAGGGTAACAGCAGCTACAGCGGAACTAATCAAAGTCAGCGAAAATGCTGCTGCTGCTAGTGTCACTATAAAACTACGTCGCCAACGTCCTGTGAAAAAATTCATATTCCTCCTCTCCCTTAATAGCCGACTTTGCAAATCTACGACCTAGGATAGACTGAAATCCGCAAGGAAAGGGAGCAAAAAGAATAAGGTTGTTTTAAATTTTGGTTAATAATAGATTAAATAATAAAAGAATAAGCTTGTCTTAAATTTTGGTTAATAATAGATTAAATTTTTCGACCGAAAACTCGGAAACCTGATTTATTAAATACATCAGGGAGCGGACTGTGCGATCGCCACTTCATAAATTTTACCTTTTTTCTTAACTTTAAATATTTTACATGACTGCAAAAAATCGGCAAATTTGGTGTCCAAATCCAGCGATTTCAGCTTTTTAGTAATTGGTTGACCGTATTGCTTTTTAAATTCGCCGGCCACCTGGGGAATCGGAATGTAACTACCTGGAGATTCAGCAGTTAATGCCATTACAATTTTTGCTACCGATGCTTCGAGGGCGGCAGATAATTCAATTTTTGAATCGGAGGGTTGTTGAACGAGTCCCACTTGATGTTCTGTACCGATTAATTTAATTTTAAACGTAGCTGATTGCAACTGCAAAAATTTGATTAAACTAGAAGCTTTACCCAAAAAGCTTTTTACAATTAAATCAGCATGAGAGTGATATTTAGCAAAAAAAACTTTCTTAATTCTTGTTACAGGAATAGCATCCTCTTTCAACTCATTTTTTGCAGAGTCAATTATTTCTACAAGTATATTTTTTAAAACATCCAGCGACTCAATAGCCTTTGAATTGACAGCAGGTATTATTTCTGGCAAATTTTGCTCCGCAATATTTGGAGGAACAGCAACGGTCGCCAAAGATGGTTCAAGCACCGGGGGAAGTTGGTTTTGTGCTGACTCCGCCAGTGCTGCTGCTGGGGAATTTGTAGAATTGAACGCAACATTACGGCGCTCTTGAAAAAGCTCAGCCACACTATAAAAACGAGCGATTCGCTCATCAATAGATTTGTGTTCAGCCTTCAACAACTCTGCAACTTGATTAGCCAATTCTTCAAAACTAGGGATTTCCTCTTCCCTTTCGCAAGAATAGTGCTTGCTCTCACCATTCTGACAGTTTTCTACAGACAAAACCGAATTTTGCCGACGCACCCGAAACACAGTCACTCCCTGATTTTGCAACTGATTGCAAAGATGATTTAACAAACCATCCGAAGAACAGACAAAAACTTGTCGCACATCCCGATATCGATATAAAATAGCAGCGCCAAAAGCAATCATCTTACCATCAGCACTATTCGCACCGCCCGGAACGTGAATCAGTTCGTAACCGCGATCGTAAAGTTCAGCATCCAACTTCCCCGTACTCGGATTTTTCCAGTTAGCAAAAGCAATTTTAACTTGCAGGGGATAGTCGCACAAACCCGCTAAAAATTGTTCTGTATTAAGCTTAAGTTTCAGATTTTCGGCATCTAACAGCAAAATCGCAATCCCGCCGGACTCTGTGGTGGTTGCAGGGGCGATTTCATGCGGGATAGCTTCGCTTAACCGTGTTTCCGTGCATGGGCGACTTAAAGACTGCGGACTGGGCGGCTCAAAAAATTGTTTGCGACAAGCTTTGCAAAGATACCGCTGATGACCGTTGGGACGGCCGTTTTTACGAAGTTGGTCAGATTCACATCGAGGACATTTCATGTAACTATTATTGCAGCCTCCTCCCGAACCCAACAAGGCATTACCTATCTTCTTCTTTCTCTTCCTACCCTACCCTTCACCGAACCCCTGCGGGGAACGGGAACGGCTTCGCCGAACGCGCCATTGGCGTCTTCGCGGTTCGTTAAATACGTATCTTTTGAGCGGTTCAGGAGTAACTTGTGGCAGTCGATCGGCTCATAATAACAAAAGAACGTTAACAATTCTTAAAAAAAATGGCTAGAGACTTGCGGGGATTCCTAAAACTACTCGAAGAACGGGGACAACTGCGCCGGATTAGCGCTTTAGTCGATTCCGACCTCGAAATTGCCGAAATTTCCAACCAAATGCTGCAAAAAGGCGGCCCTGGACTGCTGTTTGAAAACGTCAAAGGGGCCGAATTCCCCGTCGCAATCAATCTGTTGGGTACGGAAGAGCGCGTTTGCTGGGCGATGAACATGGAAAAGCCGATCGAACTAGAAGAGCTCGGCAAAAAACTGGGAATGCTGCAACAGCCAAAACCGCCGAAAAAGATTTCCCAAGCGATAGAATTCGGCAAAGTGCTGTTTGACGTAGTAAAAGCCAAACCGGGCCGCGACTTTTTCCCAGCTTGTCAGCAAGTGGTATTTGAAGGAGAAGGGCTGGATTTGAACAAAATCCCGATGATTCGCCCTTATCCGGGAGATGCGGGCAAAATTATCACCCTGGGTTTGGTAATTACCAAAGATTGCGAAACGGGCACGCCGAATGTGGGGGTTTATCGGTTGCAGTTGCAGTCAAAAAACACGATGACTGTACACTGGTTATCGGTGCGGGGGGGCGCGCGGCACTTGCGGAAAGCGGCGCAGGCTGGTAAAAAGTTGGAAGTTGCGATCGCCCTGGGAGTCGATCCCCTGATTATTCTCGCCGCAGCAACCCCCATTCCTGTAGATTTATCGGAATGGTTATTTGCCGGACTTTACGGCGGTTCCGGCGTGCAATTGGCGAAGTGCAAAACGGTAGATTTGGAAGTACCGGCGGACTCGGAAATTGTGTTAGAAGGAACGATTACGCCGGGGGAAGTTCTGCCCGACGGGCCCTTCGGCGATCACATGGGTTATTACGGCGGCGTGGAAGATTCGCCGTTGGTGCGGTTCCACTGCATGACGCACCGCAAAGACCCGATTTATCTGACCACATTTAGCGGGCGGCCGCCGAAAGAAGAAGCAATGATGGCGATCGCGCTTAACCGTATTTATACGCCTATTTTGCGGCAGCAAGTATCGGAAATTGTCGATTTCTTCTTACCGATGGAAGCCCTGAGTTATAAAGCGGCAATTATCTCGATCGATAAAGCATATCCCGGTCAAGCGCGCCGGGCTGCTTTAGCATTTTGGAGTGCATTACCGCAGTTTACTTACACTAAGTTTGTGATTGTTGTCGATAAAAGTATCAACATTCGCGACCCGCGTCAAGTAGTTTGGGCAATTAGTTCTAAAGTCGATCCGGTTCGGGATGTATTTATTCTGCCGAATACGCCTTTTGATACGTTAGATTTTGCCAGTGAAAAGATTGGTTTGGGAGGCAGAATGGGGATTGATGCTACTACGAAGATGCCGCCGGAAACCGATCACGAATGGGGGGAAGTTTTGGAGTCCGATCCGGATGTGGCGGCGATGGTAGAAAGGCGTTGGGCTGAGTATGGTTTGGCAGATTTGAATTTGGGTGAAGTCGATCCGAATTTGTTTGGATATGAGATGAAGTAGGGGAATCAACCGTAAAGGCGCAGAGGAGGAGGGGAGAGTGATAATTTCTCCCTTTTTTTCGGAATTTTGATAAACTTAGAGTAACGTTTAGTCACTTCTGAGATTTTCAGTATGTTGGAATAGTTGCTCACGCTTAAAAATGCAAAATGAAAAATTAAAGATGGAGGATACACCATGACATCGCAACTTCAACAAACCATCAATCTGGCTCGGTCACTTTCATTTACAGAGCAGCTTGAACTCCTAAAAACACTATCCACAATCATTCAACAAACCCATTCTCTAGAAAACCAAATCACGCCCGAAGCAGACACAGATTTTTCAGGAGAAAGCTTTCGCACATCCTGGCGACAAGCTGTAACCGGACAAACTCTACCCCTTTCTGAACTTTGGGAGGGCATCGAACAAATATCTTGCATTTGTTGCGACATTCCGGCAGGGGTTTAAACCCCTGCCTCAAAACGAAAGTCCACGCTTTGTGGACTGAAGAAATGATTGATTCAAAATTTAAAAAAAAGGATTGAAGCGGAGAGCGATCGCCTTTTCAGTCGTCTTTAGACGACTTGAGCTTTGATGCGGGGGTTTCAACCCCCGACGGACTGTTGCAAAAAAGGATTGAAGCGGAGAGCGATCGCCTTTTCAGTCGTCTTTAGACGACTTGAGCTTTGAGGCGGGGGTTTCAACCCCCGACGGACTGTTGCAAGAAGTGCAAAAACTAAATCACAAATCAGTTTACCGTTCCAAAACCTCAACCAAGTCTTCCACCATCACATCGAAGACAGCAGCAAGTTTCTGCAAAGCCGTATAGTCCACCGTTGCCATTTTGGGAGCTTGGGCGTATTTTTTAACCGTGCTGTAGGGAATTCCCGTTCTGTCAGAGACTTCTTTGAGCGTCCAACCCTTTTCCTCAGCTAGTTCTCGAACCCGCAACCGAATTAATCCCATCTTCCCGCTGACAAATCAGTTTACTGTTCCAAAATCTCAACTAAATCTTCGATCGCAATATCGAACGCACGGGCCATCTTGTCCAAAGCTGTGTAGTCAACGGTAGCCATGCCTGGAGAATTGGCATAGGTAATGATCGTGGTATATGGAATACCTGTTCTTTTGGATACTTCTGTCAGATTCCAACCCTTCTCTTGAGCAAATTCTCGAACTCGCAGCCTAATTCGTCCCATTCCCTCTTGACAACACTCGAGTATTCGAGTTTAATATAAAACATAAATAAGCGATCGCCCTCGGACCTGAGAAATCAAGGGCGATCGCCTTTCATTCACCACCCACAAAAGTGGGAAGGATTTTCCTATGATACCAAAACAACCGACATATCGCGATCG
This sequence comes from Microcoleus sp. T3_B1, assembly GCF_036700445.1. Lineage (NCBI taxonomy): Bacteria > Bacillati > Cyanobacteriota > Cyanophyceae > Oscillatoriales > Microcoleaceae > Microcoleus > Microcoleus sp. T3_B1. The sequence continues at coordinate 104,478 of NZ_JAUBOX010000011.1, read as the reverse complement.
ACTTCAACCTTGGTGCATAATTCGCCACCTCCCCAACTGTCAGCGCTTAACAGTCGCCCGTTTCGCCCGCCGCCCCGATGCCGAATCTTACCTAAATGCACTGCGCCGCTTAATGCCCGCAGTCCCGCATACAATTGTTTTCCTAAATGCGGTGTCTGTGTTAGATGAAAACAGCGTTCCAATTCCGGCACAATTGTCGATCGAAGTTTAAGCGTTGAAAAGTGTGAACAACAGGTAAGATGCCGGTTCCACAAACATTAAAATATGTTGTGGGGTGGGCATCTTGCCCGCCCAAGAAACAGGCAAGATGCCTGTTCCACAAATATTCAACTAAACTGGAAATAGATTTGAGTCAAGGAGTCACATCAATGCCATCTCCCTTCCCCGGTATGGACCCGTATTTAGAGCATCCTGAACTCTGGCCTGCCCTACATCACTTGTTAATTAGTGAAATTTTTAGATTTTTGTCTCCCCAACTGCGTCCTAAGTATTTAGTCTCGTTGGAAGTGAGAATCTATGAAACCGCTGACGACAATTTATCAATTGGCATTCCTGATGTAAACGTAATTCAGCCAAGAACTACAACCGAATTAATCACATCAAACGTAGCCATTGCAGCGCCCCCAACACAACCCTTGACAGTAAATATTCCCATGCCCTACCAGGTTCGGGAAGGCTATTTAGAAATTAGAGAAAGAGGAAACCAAGAACTAATCACCCTGATTGAACTCCTCTCGCCTAGCAATAAGCGCACAGGAAAAGGGCGACAAATGTACGAAGAAAAGCGAGAAGAAATTTTATCCAGTCGCACTCATTTAATTGAAATAGATTTATTGCGGCGCGGTCAAAGAATGCCAGTTATTGGCAATGACATTGAAAGCCACTATAGCGTTTTGGTGTGTCGGGGAAATCGCCGTCCCAGAGCAGATTTGTACGCTTTTAACGTGCAGAACCCGCTGCCTGCTTTTCCTTTACCACTGCGATCGGGCGATACCGAACCTATAATCAATTTGCAGGAATTATTCAATCAAATTTATGACATAGCAAGTTACGACCTCAAGATAGATTATCGCAACTGGGAAGTCATACCAGCGCTGTCAGAAGCCGATACAATTTGGGCAGATGCTTGGTTGCGCGATCGAGGATTGCGAGATTGATTTGGCGTACCGCCATCCTCTTAGTCTGCGGAGGCAGACTTCGTTTCTGTAGAAGCGATTTCAATCGCCGAATGACTTAATTCAAGCATTGCTTAACACCTAAACATCTTGACTTTGCATCAACCGCTGCTTCAAACGCGCCGGATCTCCCCGATCGACCACCTCGCCCTTTTCCAACAAAAAAGCCCCATCACAATAATTCAACTCATCCAAACGGTGAGTCACCCACAAAGCCGTAATCCCGCGATTTTTCACCAACCGCTGCACCGCCGCCACCAAATCCAACTGAGAATCAGGATCTAACAAAGCCGTCGGTTCGTCCAACAGCAGAATTTCGCAGTGACGGGCGATCGCCCCAGCAAGAGCAATTCGCTGCTTCTGGCCTCCACTCAAAGCATAAATCGGCCGCCGCTGCAAATCCAGCAAATTCACAGCCTCCAAAGCCTCCGCCACCCTCGCCCGCACCTGAACATTAGAAAGCTTTTCCTCCACCAAACCAAAAGCCACATCCGCACCCACCGTCGGCATCACCAATTGGTGGTCGGGGTTTTGGAACACAAAACCCACGCGCCCGCCCAGGTCAATTTCTCCCGACTGGGGGTGCAGCAGCCCAGCCATCAGCCTCAACAGCGTAGACTTGCCGCTGCCGTTAGTGCCCAAAAGCATCCAAAACTCGCCCTTGGGTACATCCAGAGAGCAACCTTGCAACACTCGATCGCCCGACGGCCAGCAAAAACCCAAATCCCGCACAGCAACGGCTGACTGGCTCATATCGGCACCAACACCCCCAGCCCTCATTCTGCTGTCATCGAGACAAAACCAGGGGATCTGCCTGTAGATGACGCCCCCGATTTCTGAGAAACCACCACCCCAGAAATCTCGCTGCTGAGTACAGCCACCTTTTTCTCAGGATTTTTCTCGCAGGTGAGTTCCAAAATTTGCGGTTGGGAGTTGCGAATCGCCGCCAGTACCTGCTGGTAAACAGTCTCAGCGTCTTCCTCCAACTTCCGCTGCACCGACAGCGAGACGGGCGTATTTTTCACAATGATGTCAATGCTGAACATTCGGTTTAAAAAAATTAACTGTAAGATCCCAATTTTAAGTATAGGTGCTGAGGAGCAGAAGAGGATGATGGGATGGAAAAGATGGGGGGATGGGGAAGATGAGGACAGTCATTCGATTTTAGATTTTAGATTTTAGATTTTGGATTGACTTGCGCGAGATCAATTCGGGGGCTTGAGGATTTTAGATTTTAGATTTTGGATTGAGCCCACGGATAAATCACGTGGCGGGTACCACCTTTGAAATTCGTGGTCATGGACGCAACTGGCACATGGTGATGAGTGCGATCGCCCCTCGAACAGGAAGAATACAAGTGCGATCGCCTCCTCTCAAACTCAAAGGCGATCGCGATTAATTTCACTCAAATAGAGTGGACAAAGCCCATGCTACAGAATCACAAAAGCATTTGCCGTCAAAGCGCTTTGCGCTACCCCTTGAACGATACCCAAATAACTGGAGTCGGCTTTAACTTTAATTGCTATAGAATTGACAGCAGGTTGTCCAGTCAGAGTCAAACTGACATTTTCAAAGGAGAGGCCGCCAAATGTATTCCCGTCGGTGAGACCAATTTTGTCGCCAGTCTTGAAGTCTGTAATCACATCTGCATCTGTTAAACTGGTTGCGGCTATCTGTCCCCCACCTAAGACAAATGTATCGTTTCCATCGCCACCGGTGAGAAAATCTTGATGGCGATCGCCATAGAGAAAGTCGTCGCCAGCACCACCAGTTAGGCTATCTTTCTCTTTACCGCCCCGGATAGTATCATTGCCTTCTCCTCCGGTAAGAGTATCGTTGTCATTGTTGCCTAATATTTGGTCGTTGCCAGCACCACCTTCAAGGGAATCTGACTCTTTACCGCCGGATAAACAGTCATTACCCGCACCTCCGTCAATTGTATCGGCTCCTTGCATTCCGTTAACTGTATCAGCGCCGCTGGTGCCGGTAATTTTATCGCTGCCAGATAGGGCTAAGATTTGTTTACCAGTAGCAGTCGAGGGCAGTGAGAACAGCAAAATATCATCATTACTGTCTGAGAGGTTGTAAAATAGACCCGTAACAGTGTTTGCTGATTGCCCAGTAGGATTGCCTGAGCCGGGGGCATTAATTGTTGGTGTTGCGATATCTACAGGTGTACCGAAAATCTGTGGCGATGTTCCGGTAT
>NZ_JAUBOX010000011.1:0-100997 GCF_036700445.1 Microcoleus sp. T3_B1 | reverse complement strand
TCAAATTAGCTGTCGATGTTCCGGTATTCAAATTAGCTGTCGATGTTCCGGTATTCAAATTAGCTGTCGATGTTCCGGTATTCAAATTAGCTGTCGATGTTCCGTTACCGCCACTGTTCGACGATGATCCGGTGTCACCACTGCGGGGGGTCAAAGTGACAGTATTGCCAGAAGAAGTGCTGACCTGTAAGCTGTAATCAGCAGAGGAAGCTAATGCAGTTTTACTGCTGACACGGATTCTGTATTCAGTATTTGCTTGGTACGGGACAGAAAGCAGCGCATTCTTACCACCGCCACCGTCATCATTGAAGTCAACAACTTCCCCAGTATTAGCGTTGACAACTTCCACATAAGGGTCAAAGCCATTTGTCGTGCTGCTGAGGGAAATTTTGATCGGTTCGCCCACCGAGGATATTTTTACTTGAAATTCATCCGCAAGTGTGTTGCCAATACTGGGAGCCTTGACCGGAAAAGTAAAGTCTTTGGCGCTCTCCAATTTACCAGCGAAGGTAATAGAGTTGCCCGTTAGAGGGCTGCTGCTGAAGTTGCTACCTCTCGCAACTAAACTAACATTACCATTAGGAACGCTGGCCCGCAAACTGTAGGGATAAGTAGACGACGAGCTGGTAAATGAATTCACGCTGGTGACGCGGACTTTGTACTTGGCGCTGCCGTCAATTGTCAAAGAATTAGGAATTGTCGGATCGTCAACTAAATCAATATTTCCTGCAGGCTGACCGGCTTCAATCAATGAGTTTAGACTCTCTGAAGATCCATCGTCTGAATCAGCAACCACCCGACCCGTATTGACATCTATAACTTGCAGAAACGGATCATATTTGCTGTTTGGATCTGTAGTTGTAAGAGCAAGCTTGAGTGCTTCCCCGATCGCATCTGTATTCAAGTCATATTCATCAGCCCGCGTGAAGCCACTAAGCTCAGGGGGAACTGGAAAAATAATGTCATTGTTATCCAATTGACCAGATTTTATATCAGAAGTAGCCATGGTAGTTTACCTCAAGAATTAAAATTTGTTGAAATGAATGATGTTGGAATTTCTGTAACTCAACATCAATATCGACTAAAGAAACCGGGTTTTTTACTGAATCTGTGGCCTTCAACGAAGTATTTTCGTAAAAAACCAAGTTTCTAGGACTTTATGCGTAAGTCAGATCGAAATTAGTGGGCTAATTTCTCTCAGAGAAGGCCAGAAATCCTTGCAGGGGAATAAATTTTCTGATCTTGACTCAATAGTGATCTTACAATTGACTCAAATAAGGAATTACCTCCCGCATAGAATCCAATAAGGAATGATGCGATGTCAGAGATTTAACAAGCTTACTCATATCCTCCTTGCATTCCTTAGTTTTAAGGAATTCTTCTGCTATCTCAACCAATAAATAGAGATTATCTGGATCGGCACTAAAAGCCTTAACATTCTCTGTCAGAAGCGGTTGAAAGCGGAAGTATTCGCTCTCTCCGTCAAGTAATTCTTTGGCAACATAATCATTGGCATCATTTGAACCATCAAACAATACATCTAGCATCGGGATACCTTTGACTATGCTTACCCAATTCAAGCTACCCCACTCTTTCGCTTCTTCAACTGTAATCCGATTCAAAGCCATACCAGAACCAAAAGAAGCGACTACAGAAGGAAAATCTTTAAATTGTTTGCGTCCTTCGGCGATTGCACAAAGTACAGGGTTATTGGCAACAACACCGCCATCAATTAAAGGGATACCTTCATCCGGGATTTTTATAGTTGTCTCTTTCCCTGCTTTTGTAGCTGTTTTTGCCTTTACTTTAAGAGATTTAAGAAATTCCTTATTCTGGGTAACGTGAGCTGGAAAAGCCATAGGTGCAGCGCACGATGCTCTACAAACCTCCCACACTGGCATTGTTTTATACTCTTCTCGATAGTTCTTGAAGATTACAGCATCGTGATTATAGACATCGTAGCTTGGGATGACTACTAATTTTGGCAATTGACCAAATTCCTGACAGCCAAATACACTTTTGATTACCTCCTCCAGACCTTGGCCATCGGAGAAAGGTTGAAGCATAAATTTCTTGTCATTCTTATCGTCTTGACAAAATAGATGTAAAGGATCTAATTTGCTGAAGTCAATATTTTCCTGAATCACCTCACCCAACCAAACTTTCAAAGTCTCTTTGAAATTAGGAAAAATTTTCATGCCATTTTCTAGGTAAAATCCCTTCAGTTGTTTGGCGGAAAGTCCACTAGCTATTCCGCAAGCAATCAGGCTACCTGTGGAAGTTCCGGCAATGATATCAAAGTAATCTTTTAATTCCTTTTCGGGATTCTTTTCCTGTAGATCTTCTTCTAGCTTTTCTAGCAAAACCGCCGTTAAAAGACCACGAATTACGCCACCGTCAAAAGAAAGAATATTGTATGGAGATTTTGGATGTTTATGGGTGAACATTTCAGTTCCTCTCTGAATGATAGGTTGTTAATTTAGTGACTCGATACTAATTTCCAAAGTTTTCGTGATAAGAGAAGGTGTTACATCGTTGGCAATTTACAGATTTTTTTCATACTTACCTTATGCTCACGAGTCCTTTAGTTCGTAGTTACACAATAACCTTCTCACCTCAGCCCTCACAGTGGGAAAAAGTCAGAAAAGGCCAGAATTTTATATGAAGATTTAATAACTAAAGTAAAAAAAAGTAACAAGAGTCAGAAAAAGTGATAGTCTATAAGAGTAATTACTTAGTCACTGTTTTACAGTCACAGCTAATGACTCTCGAAGAAGCCTTAGCAATTTTAGACACCCTACTCAAACCAGGCCACTTAAACGACGTTCAAGACCTAGTATTCCGCCAATCTTGGCAAGGACAGTCTTATCAAAACATGGCGGATACATCAGGATACGATGCCGACTACTTAAAAGATATCGGTTCCCAATTATGGCGAACAATTTCTCTGGCATTGGGAACTCAAGTCACAAAACGCAATATTCACTCAATCCTTGAATCATGTACACGCCCGTCTCCAGATAAAACACCGAAAACCACATCACCAAATTTGCCCGATTGTTGGGCTAATTGTCACCTTTGGGAAGCTTTGGGCTTAAAACGTTATCCAGAGGAACAAGCGATCGCCTTCCCAAATCCTTCCCTAATAACAAAAACCCACCACAATTTATCAGAGGCGATCGACGTTTCTATTTTCTACGGGCGTACTCAAGAATTAGCTACCCTTAAACATTGGATTTTACAAGATCGTTGCCGCTTAATTACCCTGATCGGTATGGGCGGAATTGGCAAAACTGCTTTATCGGTAAAGTTAGCAGAAGAAATTCAAGGTGAATTTGAATTTGTCATCTGGAAAAGCCTGCAAGATAGTTCACCTTTACCCGAAGAATTAGCTAAAATTATCCAATTTTTATCACAGGATCAAACTACCGATTTACCCCAGGTTGTAGGCGAACGCATCTCTCTTCTTATCAAGTATTTACAGCAGCATCGGTGTCTGATTATCCTTGATGATTTAGACTTCCTTTGCCAGAGTGGTAGCTATGCAGGCACTTACCGCGACGGATTCTCTAACTACAGCCAACTTCTGAGACAAATTGCTGAAACCAATCACCAAAGTTGCGTGCTAATTGTCAGCAGAGAAAAAGCGAGAGAAATTGCATCTTTAACCGGAGCAACTTTACCCGTCCGATTCTTGCAACTGCAAGGTTTAGCACCAGTCGCAGCCAAGGAAATCCTCAAACTTAAGTCTTTAATAGGAACCCCTGCTGAAGAAGCGGAACTAATAAAATGCTACCAAGGTAATCCTATAGCTTTAAAAATAGCAGCGAGTTCCATCCAAGATTTATTTGCGGGGAATATTCGAGATTTCTTAGAACAAGAAGAAACTATTTTTAATGGGATTCGCCTTTGGTTAGATGAACTATTTAATCGCTTATCTCCGATAGAAAAACAAATTTTTTACTGGTTAGCGATTAACCGAGAACCAGTTTTGCCGACAGAACTTCTAAATGATATCGTCCCGCCAGTTTTCCAGGCAGAATTATTAGAAAGCTTAGAATCTCTCCAGTGGCGCTCTCTCATTGAACAAGCCGCAATTCAAGTCCCGGAAAAAAGTATTTTTGGCTTCACTCAGCAGCCATTAATCAGAGATTATATCACAGAAAAAATAATTGAGCAACTCTACCAAGAAATTACTAGAGAAGAGTGCAATAGTTCTACATCCTCTTGTTCCTTGTTTCCTTTTCTTCAAAACTATGCTCTGATTAAAGCTACAGCCGAAGAGTCGGTCAGAAAAAATCAAATTAGCGCCATTGTTACGCCTTTAATTTCCCGACTCCTAGTTACGTACAACACCACCGAAAAGTTAGCGGAAAAACTAAATTACATTTTAATCAAATTAGCAGAGCAGGGTGTAGCACCCGGATATGGGGCTGGTAATATCTTCAATTTATTATGTCAACTTCAACTAGATTTAACGGGCGCTGATTTTTCTGATATCACTATTTGGCAAGCAGATATGAGGGGTATTAATCTGTACCAAGTCAACTTTTCTGGATCTAATTTAGCCAAATCGGTTTTTAGTAGACCAAGAGAAAATAGTCATAATTTAGTTAGAGATGGCCGCGAACAAACGATTGAATGTTCAACGGTTGAAATGCAGAAGTATGGAAAAAATCTCTCCCCTTCAAGAATTTATGAAGGCATGAATATCAAGGGCGTTACAGGTTTAACTCAAGGGCAAAAATCCTTGCTAAAAGCTTTAGGTGCTGTCGAGTAAGCTGTCAAATTATTTAATTTGGCAACTAAAAAGTCCCGATGTTCCGATGTTTATCGTTTAGTTGGTGGGTGATGCTGTGGGGCTAGACCGCCCTAAAGCCCTTGTGACAGTTCCTAAGTCTTGCGGGTTCGTAACCGTTTGTGATAAACCTAGTTAAATCTATAGGATTTAACCTAAAATGATTACAGGTAAAGCCACCGCAAACGCCAAATCGTAAAACGCCCAATCGTAAGCAGTTCTTTACCGAATATGACAGCCAAGACAACATTTTTGTTGAATCATTGAGGCGGATTTTGATTGACCGAGAAAATGGGATGCAAGCCCCGTCCTTTTAGGACGGCTTTATGCTATAGTTTAATTGGTTGAAATCCCCACCTAAGATTGCAGCGATATATACTCATCTTGAGTTGAAACCGGGACTGATCCAGTAATAGGGAAAGACCCAAGGGCAATGGTTAAAATCCAACCTGGAAGCAAAACAAAGTATTGTTAATGTTTTTCAAACAAAACGATACATATAGTCGGGATAGGGCATTGCCACGACTTAAAATGAACATGGAGGCGCTCGTAAGACTACTTCGGTAGCATTGGTCGATGAAGTGTTAAGAATCCTCTCGCCTTTAGGCAGGGGAGTATGTCAAAAAAGTAATTCCCCACTAGGTTGAGGGAATAGGGGGCTTGCCGTTTAGCCTCTGGGTGCTAAATTCACTCAAAATGTCGATCGCTAGCAATCTCTAGTTTTTAACCAGCGGTTTCTCACTCATTTTCATGCTCAGCAATTGCCCTGAGCTCCGAAACCCGGATTCTCTCATACTTGATTGAGAGAGAAACCCGGTTGCTCAATCATTTTCCGGCTTTGAGCAATTGCCCTGAGCTCCGAAACCCGGATTCTCTCATACTTGATTGAGAGAGAAACCCGGTTGCTCAATCATTTTCCGGCTTTGAGCAATTGCCCTGAGCTCCGAAACCCAGTTTATCTATTGCCTTGCCCGTCAGAACTACCAACTTACTCAAAACTTAAAATTCGCTCTTGCTATTGTAAAGATTTCCCTTTATAATCATCATCAGCGGTAAAGAAACGTAAATTATACTCACAATCCACTCATTTTATGCTACAGCAGAGCTATGAGGTGGGAAGTTGTGACTAGAACAACGTCCGTTGTAATTATATCCATTTGGAGATTTCCGTAAATGACAATCGCAGTCGGACGCGCCCAGACCGAAAGAGGCATATTTGATGTACTCGACGACTGGCTCAAACGCGATCGCTTCGTCTTCGTAGGCTGGTCTGGCATCCTGCTATTCCCCTGCGCCTACCTAGCCATCGGTGGCTGGTTAACAGGCACCACCTTCGTCACATCCTGGTACACCCACGGTTTGGCAAGCTCCTACCTCGAAGGAGCCAACTTCCTTACCGTAGCAGTCTCCACCCCAGCCAACAGCCTCGGACACTCCCTGCTGTTCCTGTGGGGCCCCGAAGCACAGTGGGACTTCACCCGCTGGTTCCAACTCGGTGGGCTGTGGACATTCGTCGCCCTCCACGGCGCCTTCGCACTGATCGGCTTTTGCCTGCGTCAGATTGAAATCGCCCGTTTGGTCGGCATCCGTCCCTACAACGCCCTAGCATTCACCGGCCCCATCGCCGTGTTTGTTTCGGTGTTCCTGCTTTACCCATTGGGTCAATCAGGCTGGTTCTTCGCCCCCAGTTTCGGCGTCGCAGCAATTTTCCGCTTTTTGTTATTCCTGCAAGGCTTCCACAACTGGACGCTCAACCCCTTCCACATGATGGGCGTTGCAGGCATCTTGGGCGGTGCGCTGTTGTGCGCTATCCACGGTGCAACCGTAGAAAACACCTTGTTTGAAGACGGCGAAGGCTCAAACACCTTCCGCGCCTTCAACCCAACTCAGTCAGAAGAAACCTACTCGATGGTTACAGCTAACCGCTTTTGGTCGCAAATCTTCGGAATTGCCTTCTCCAACAAGCGCTGGTTGCACTTCTTCATGCTGTTCGTACCTGTCACAGGCTTGTGGATGAGTTCCATTGGCATTGTCGGTTTAGCATTAAACCTGCGCGCCTATGACTTCGTATCACAAGAATTACGCGCTGCTGAAGATCCTGAGTTTGAAACGTTCTACACTAAGAACATTCTGCTTAACGAAGGCATTCGTGCTTGGATGGCTCCGACAGACCAACCTCACGAAAACTTCATCTTCCCTGAAGAAGTTCTGCCTCGCGGTAACGCTCTGTAATCTGGGCGAAATATCAAAAATTCCAACATTTTAAAAGGGTAAGATAAAGCAGTTTAGGCTTTACCCTTAATGCTTAAAAAGCTCCTGCCTGGTGGCGGGAGCTTTTTGTTTCCAGGATTCGATCGAATTAGCGCCCTAAAAAAAGTTGATTTTGTACAAAAACAAACTCTGCCTGCAGCTAGAACAACTCGTGTCTCTATATCTGGTGAACTCTCCATCTGGCTAGAAATCGATCGGCCTTTCCCCGCAGCCTCAGTTGCCATGCACCTGATAGCCGCACAGCGCGGATTCTGAAGAACATATCCGCAAATGGCTGAAACAGCGATCGCCCGCTTGCTGTAGAGATCGATCAAAGAGCTTGCAGCAGCAGTAATTTCCGCCGATCTTGCAAAATTCTCAATTTGCCTCCCCCACTTCTAATTTCTTGTGTTATTCTGATAATTGTGACTACTGGAATGATACTCAGAACGCAAGTTCTTTCGGTAACGCTGGCAATGGCTAGCGCACAAATCATCACCTTAAATCTTGTATTTAGGTGATGTGCGTTCCAATATTAAGCCATTTAGCTAAACCTGGAGGTGATGCCCATGATAGAAAGTAGTAAACGCATGGGTCATCAGATTGGAAACTACCGGCTGTGCGCCGGGGCCGCTCACTAGCAGTCAGCCGTCGTCTCCAACGGGAAACGACTTCCACGGGGAACCAGGCTGAGCTAGGGATTCTCCCGGCAGTCAGGTTCTAATCTGAAGACCCGCTAGACCGCTCTCACCTCAAATAGTGTTAAATCTTGAGTAGGAAAACTTGAGACTAAACGCTATTGGTGAGAGCGGATAGTTTTTGGTCCGGGTTTCTACAGGTGGGCAGTTAATCTGCCATTGCTAATCCCAAAGAAAAAAATTATGGCTGAGCTACTTAACAATACTGAAATTCAAGAGCGCGCCAGTCAATTGTCAGGCTGGACGGTTGAAGGCAAACAACTGCGCTCTACCCGTGTATTTAAAGATTTTATAGAAGCGATCGCCTTTGTAAATAAGTTGGTCGCCCCCTCAGAAGCCGCAGCACATCACCCCGATATAGAAATTTCCTATAATAAAGTTACACTTAACTTGACAACTCACGATGCCGGAGGCTTAACTGAGAAAGACTTTGCGCTAGCCCAAGAGATTTCTACGCTAGATTAAAAGAGTGTCCGTTGGCGCAACAACAGGCCCCGCTCGCGGAAAGCTGGCCAATAAAAAATCGACTGGGGGTGAGAATCGGGTGCTAAAAAGTCGAGAGGCCAAACGTTCAATGTATAAAAGGCTATTCCCCATCATCCGACCATGATCGTATTTGAAAAGCCAGAGTTCAAGAACGAGTCTGCTGCGGCAGAAAAAACCCATCTGATAGAAAAGCTTTTAGATATTGGCGCGGCTCTGTCGAGCGCCCAAGATTTGGGCGACTTGTTAAACTTAATTTTATCCAAAAGTAGAGAAATCACCTACAGCGATGCTGGCAGTGTTTACTTAGTAGATCACAGCGACGAAACACCTAAGCTGCTGTTCAAGGTAGCGCAAAACGGTTCTAAACCAAGCCTGTCGTTTAAGGAGTTTGCTCTGCCACTGACAGACAAAAGCTTGGCGGGATACGTGGCAATTACAGGTCAAAGTTTGAACCTGTCTGATGCCTACGACTTACCCCCCGGCGTACCCTACCGGCTAGATACCAGTTTTGACAGGGATATTAATTACCGCACTTGCTCGGTAATGGTACTGCCGATGCAAAACCGACAGGGGGAGACAATAGGTGTACTGCAACTGATCAACCGCAAAACAAAGGCAGATACGGTGCTGACAGCAGACAATGCCTGGGAAGCGACGCAGCAGTATTCGGAGTGGGAAGAAAGGATAGTTCGATCGCTCGCTTCTCAAGCAGCCATCTCGATCGAGCGCAATCAACTTCAAGACAGCATAGAACATTTGTTCGAGGGCTTCGTCAAAGCCTCGGTGCAAGTCATAGAAGCCAGAGACCCCTGTACCTACGGCCATTCAGAACGAGTAGCAGCCCTGACAGTACGCCTTTCAGAAGAAGTAAACACCGTCAGCAGCGGAGGACTGCGCTCTATTTACTTTAACAACCGCCAAATTCAAGAACTTCGCTACGCCGCCCTGCTGCACGATTTTGGCAAAATTGGAGTGCCCGAAGCAGTTTTGACCAAACAGAAAAAGCTCTACCCCGCACAGCTAGAAATCATTCGCCACCGCTTTGGCTTAGCTCAACGGACGATGGAAATGGAATGCGTCCAGTCTAAATATAAATACTTGCTGGAGCATTCAGCCTACCGAAAACACCCAAGCCAGGAGCCAGAGTGCGCTCAATGCCAGGAAATCGAACAGCTAGACACTAAGCTAGCAGAGGCGAAAACCCGATTAGCAGAATACTGGGAAGTGCTGCTAGAGGCAAACGAGCCTCACATTTTGGCAGCAGAACCCCTAGCTCAACTGCGAGAGATTGCTCGACAAACTTACAGAGATATAGATGGGGCAAGGAAACCCCTGCTGAACCCAGACGAGATATTGCAATTGATGGTGTCAAGGGGCAACCTGACGCCGGAAGAACGATCGTCAATAGAATTTCACGTAACTCACACTTACGAGTTTCTGAAACAAATTCCTTGGACAAAGGATTTAAAAAATATTCCAGACATTGCCTACGGACATCACGAAAAACTCGATGGCACAGGCTATCCGCGAGGTTTAAACAAGTCAGAAATTCCAATTCAAGCGCAATTGATGACGATCGCCGATATTTACGATGCCCTGACAGCAGGCGATCGCCCCTACAAGCGAGCTCTGCGAACAGAGGCAGCGATGAAAATTTTGCGGCAAGAAGCAGCTCACAATAAAATCAACGCCGATTTGTTGGAACTATTCGATCACCGCCAAGTCTTTAGCGTTCTAGGACACAGCTTGGATGTTAAAGTCGAATCAGCCTAGACGAGTCGGGCGTGCTGTGCTAAAAAGTAAAGAGGCGATCGGGCGCTATCTAGTGTCAGCAGTCAAATCAATCCACAGCCCAAGCCTGGTATGGTTTTGACGCCGTTGAGTACAGGTAAAAAAACAGGCTCTGTGCAGCCGTCAGTCACATCTATATACTCGGTCAGCCCGAAAGAATCAAAAGAAAAAGTGAATTTTAGGTCTCTTTTTAGAGTATGCTAGTTGAGCAACGACTGACCACATAGAAGACTAAAAAAGTTTCTCTGTAATCGGTGTGAGGATGAGAGTGAATATGTCGAAATTTTTGTGGAGTTACTTACTAATCAGCCCAGCAGTCTTAGGAGCTACCCTAGTAGTTTCTTCGAGCGCGATGGCAGCAGACGCTCAGCAGGCTGCTGATGCGCTCAATCCCGCTGCCGCCAAAGCTGAAACCGCTGAAACCTCCGAAGCGAAACTAAATGCTTTAGCTGCTGTTTCCGAAACAACTGCAGCCTCCGAGCCAGTAGAAGAAATTTCCCAAGTCGCTGGCAGCGAAACCCAGGCAGCGATGGCAGATGTGGCCACGCCTGCAACTGAAAGTGCGCTCGTCGGATCCAACACAGCCCCTGCTGAGGAAGATCCCCAAGCGGCATCACAACCTACAAGTGAATCTTTAGCCGCAGTTGAGCCAGCAGTCGCTCAACCAGTAGAAAATTCGGCCCCGGCAGCCCAACTAGAAATTCCAGCCCCAGCAGCTACCGCTCTCCCAGAGCAAATCGGTGCAGTTCAATTAGAAACTCCAGCCCCGGCAGTGGCAGAGTCGGCAGAACCAAGTTTGCCAAAACCGGCTGAATCTTTAGCCCAAACTGCAGCACCACAAGAGCAAAACCCAGCCGCCACATTAGAACAGCTCAACCAGTACACCACCGAAGGTGCTGCCGGCAGCGAAACTGAAGGTCAAGTTACCTCAGTATCTCAACTTTCCGACGTGCGGCCCACAGACTGGGCTTTCCAAGCACTCCAATCCCTAGTCGAGCGCTACGGCTGTATTGCCGGTTATCCCGACGGCACATTCCGCGGCAACCGGGCAATGACCCGCTACGAATTCGCAGCCGGTTTAAATGCTTGCTTAGACAAGGTGAGCGAGCTCATTAGAGCAGGCAGTGGCAACTTCGCTACGAGAGATGACTTGGCAGCCCTCCAACGGCTCCAAGAAGAATTTGCAGCGGAACTGGCAACCCTGCGCGGCCGCGTCGATGCTTTGGAAGCTCGGACAGCCGAACTCGAAGCCAACCAATTCTCAACTACTACCAAGCTGACCGGGGAAGCAATTTTTGCCCTCACCGACGACTTTAGGGACTTTAGTGCCTTGACTGGCGGTGTTAACGTTCTGGGCTCAAAGCGCAGAAGAGGCAGCAACAACAACGAAGCTGTCTTCCAACAGCGGGTACGTCTGAATTTAAACACTAGCTTCACCGGCAGAGACTTGCTGCTGACGAGGCTTCAGGTAGGCAACGGTCAACCCTTGAACTTAGGGTTGACCAGCGAAGGCACTCAAACTTGGAATGTCGTCGGCAGAACCGACAACGTTGTTGCCCTCGACACCTTGCTATACAAGTTCCCCGTCGGTCAGCGACTGAACGTTAGCCTGATAGCCAACGCTGGCGTTTGGGACGACATTATGCCGACTGTCAACCCTTACTTTGAAGACTTTGACGGCGGTAACGGGTCATTGAGCGCCTTTGGACAGCGGAACCCGATTTATCGCTTGGGCGGTGGCTCAGGTATCGGCTTTGACTACGCCTTCGGCGGCAGGGGCTTGCTGGGTGGCGTGTTCGGCCCGACTTCTCTGTCCTTCGGTTATTTGGCGTCAAATGCAGCCAATCCTAGCAAGGGTGCAGGCTTGACGAATGGCGACTACGCGGCGATGGGTCAGTTGACTTTTACCCCCGGACGCAACTTGCAAGTTGCTTTCAACTACAACCACGGTTACTTTGGCAGGGGTAACTTTGGGTTTGACAACGGTTCCGGGGCCAGCGTCCCCGGCGGTTTCACCGGTACCAACGAGGCTAATTCTCTCGGCTTTTTGAGTGACGGCTTTACCTACGAGGATGGCACCTCCTTCCGCGCTCGCAAAGTGGTCAGCAACTCCTACGGTGCTCAGGCTTCGTTGCGGCTGAGCCCGAGGTTTATCATTGGCGGCTGGGCTGGTTTAACCCATGCTCGCATTCTCGGCATCGGCGATGCGAAAATTTGGAATTACGCTGTCACCTTGGCTTTGCCAGATTTCGGGAAAGAAGGCAACTTGCTAGGGTTCGTGGTAGGTCGCGAGCCTTACTTGGATAAACTTAAGGTTCCGAGCGATTTGCGGGGCTTCACAAATGACCAGTCGTGGCACTTTGAAGGGTTCTACAAATTCAAGCTCTCGGACAACATTTCTGTTACTCCGGGCGTGATTTGGGTGACGAATCCCGATCAAAATCGCCGTAATGATGACACCATCATTGGTACCCTGAGAACTACTTTCACGTTCTAAGAGCGGGTTAGAGGAGGCAGGGGGGTCATATCCTCTCTGTCTGCTAATAACTCTAAACTTTGAAATTAGCCCTGCCAAAGGCAGGGCTTTTCTGTGTGGCGGACAAATGCAGCTCATCTTATTTAAAATCCCTTTTCCCCACCTTCCTCTTCCACCAGCACCCCAAGCCAAAAGCTAAACCAACACCTGCGATCGTAGTAGGTTCCGGCACAGTTTCCGACTCAGACTCGTACTCATAGGCGAGAGTAAGTGTTGAATCAGCCGCGACTGTACCCGCATAAGTTCCAGTTGCAGGCGTTCCTAAAACTTTAACAGTACCCATTGCCGCAATGCTAGCAGCAATTAAATCCCCCGCACACCCACTAAACATATTTAGAGACTGCGGCGAACTGTAACTCCTTGAAACTCGTACCATCGCACTCCCACCTCTAGCCCCTGCAGCCCCCGATTCAATACTCATTTCCGGCGGATTTGCAAACAAACTCAGAACCAAATTGGGGTCAGCTTTTAAACTCGGTAAATTCACAGCAATCTGAGCACTCGTTACCGCCGTACCAGTAAAATTGCTAGCAGGAACAATACTGATATCGCTGTTAACCGTTGACTGAACTGTAACATAAGCCTTTAACAGCGTCCCCAACAGCGAATTAAACTTAGGAAACACCCCATTCAGCGTACTATTAACTGGCTGCTGCTTCAAATTTACCGTATAAGTTTGCGTGAGAACAGCAGCTTGTACAGGAATTGCCAACTCATTGAAAGCCAAGCTAAGAACCCCATAAACAACCGCTATTCCTAACTTTTGATATCCATTCATTGCGACACACTCCTAAATAATCACTCTTCTTTCCAATCGGGAAAAGTGTCTGCCGCTTTCCGCTTTTTTTAAAGGCCAGACTGCAGGTAAAACTTAGAAAAATCGATAAACCTCGGCATATTTTCCACCACCAAATGAACAACAGCAGAGAACAGATAACCTAAAACCCAGACCGTATAAGCTATGCTAAAAGGAGCATAAGCAGCCAAAGTCCAGCAGTCTGAAGGTTCTTCCCAAATGTGTTCTCGCCGCAGCCAACGAGCGTAAAATTGAAAAGACCTCGATCGCAAATTGTTAAGCCCAGTCAAAGCAACCAGCAAATAATAGCCATCAAACTTATTCAAAGGGTTGAGATTAAAAACTACAGTCACCAGCGTTGCTACCATCAGCAAATAGCTAGCAAAATGCCATCCAGAGTTAGACTTAGAAAAAACCCAAACCCAAACCGAAAAAGCCCAGATAGCCACCTGCACCAACACGCCTGCTGCTACTACAAAAACGCGCTGCTTCCGCCTCACTAAACTGTACTGATCTGTAGTATCTGTATAGCATCCCGGTATCAAGCACAAAAACAACAGCCCCATTTCTGGGACAACACCGCCGTAGTGCTTCAAAGTAAAAGCGTGACCTAATTCGTGCAGACCAACTACTACCATAATCAGTAGCACAAATGTTACCAGAGTTGTAATTTCCCCAGTTGCCCAAACCTGTTGATTGGAAGCAGAAACCTCGTCAGCCAAAGCCAGCCATATAGCCAGAGAAGCACCGATCAAAACACACAGAAAAAAGCTCAATTGCCACGTCCAAATCCAGCGGAGTTTACCTGTGTGTTTGGTTAGCCAAGCATCGGGATTGAACAGGGGAATTTGGAAAGACAATAATTGCTGAATGTTGAATTTGTTTGGGGGTGGTTTTTGAGGTTGGGTTCCCTCTAACATTCCCGTTTCTGCTAGCATCCGCAGCAAGTATTGCAAATCCTCCAAAGTAATGTCATATTCCGATGCGATATCGCTGATTGGCTTCAAGCCCAACTTTTCCATTACCTCTTTGTCAGAATTGTCAACTTGCAAGCAAGTAACGCCTTCTGAATTGCGGAGTATCCAATAGCCGTCTGGGTGCGGTATCCACTGTACCGTTGATTTGAGTTTTGGGCCATAAAGAATCGTTGGAGAATCTTCACTCGGATTTTGAGATATAGATTTCTCCTCTTCCTTAGTTAAGTCGGGGCACAATTTTTCTTGACCTTCGATGCGTGCAAATTTTTCACGACTTTGCATGATGTTGGGAGTTATAAATTGTAGGCTGCACAGAAAAACATTGGCAATGTCAGCAATTTGTATCTTGCTATACAGAAAGGTTGCAATTTCAGTCCTGGACGCATGGGGGTCGAGAAACCGGGTTTTTTACCGAATCTGCCGTCTACAATGCGTCTTTTCGTAAAAAACCCGGTTTCTCAACACTCGCGCAATTCCTGTATTAATTAATACAATAAATTCCCTAATGTTTACAAGTTGCGATCGCTGCATGATTTACATGGTAGTGTTTAATTAGCTAATTTGCAAATCTACGTAGTTAATTAATATACTCAATTAACTGCCTGGGTTTTCCAGGTCACTACTAAACGGGGGCTTAAGTGTATGGGTTGGCATTCAAAAGGCTTTCAAGTCCGCAAGAATAAAGGGGTTGAGAATTCTCCCCCAAAAACTCGCCGCCCGCGAAAGACATTCATCCTGGAACGAATTATCACCCCCAGCGCCCTAGTTCCCGGTGGTGTGGATGACCCTGACGCGCAGCACCAACTCCTCAACTCTCTATCGCTGCTCAGTTTTGACTTTTCCGACTGGGCCCAAAAATTTAATCACGCGACCAATTTACATTTATTTGCAGATAGCGGTGCGGGTACTTGCCCAACTTCCCCCACCCCCGATGGCGACTTGCCGCCGATTATTGACTTTGACCCATTGGGCTTGTACTCTCCACCAACACCGACACCAGGGCCTAACATTCAAGGGGCTTTTAATACGCTGCCACCCCCAATTATATTGCCCATAGATCCGCCTGGAAGCAATAATAAAGTACCTACTGATTTAGGTGGCGCTTACACATTTACAGCCAAAACAGCATCAGGTAATAACAATGCAGGTTCAGCGAACCAATACACCTTTAGCATTACTAATTCCGAACTCAATTCCACAGATTCAGACACCGTACTTGTGGGAGTTTCAGTAGCCTCAAAAGATAATCAAGGGTCACCTGAACTACCAGAAGTAGATAAACTCACACCAATTCTCACATCAACCGATACAAATAGTACCTATTCCCTATTTTCCATCAATCGTTCTGGCTTAAACCTGCTTAATATCAACAGCGCATCGAGTGGCGCGTACACTCTAAAACTGAACGTAGCAGGCGATATCAACAGCGACGGCCGAGTTGATACAACAGACAGACAACTCCTAAATAACGCTCTAGGCAGCACAGCAACAGACCCCAATTATACAATTAACCTAGACCTCAACCGCGATGGAATCATCAACTCAGTAGACCAAACTCTCCTCAACAACAACTTCGGCTTCATCACCAACAAACCACCAGTCACCTCCCCATTCTCAACCAACACCCATGCAGAATTGGAAACAATTATACCCTTAATCGGTAAAGCAACAGACCCCGAAAACGACCCCATCTCCTACAACACGCTCAACCCAATTAACGGTACTGTAAAATTCGATCCCATTACCAAAACAGCCACCTTCAAACCCACACCCGGATTCTCAGGCATCGCCAGCTTTGACTTCATAGCCAGCGACAGCTATAACAGTGGAATACCAGCAAAAGTAACAGTCAACGTCAGCGGATCCCCCCTACTTTCCTTAGACTTCGCCAATCGCAACCCTCAACTATATCCAGGAGACAACACAGAATTAGTTGTGCTCGGAGACTTCGCCGACCAAAAAGGCGTAGTGCTGCCAGATTCTTACTTAACATACACATCATTAAATCCCGGAGTAGCACCCATTGACCCCTTCGGAAAAGTCACAGGATTAGCCAACGGAACCTCAATTTTTACAGCCTCTCACAACAACATTCAAGCCGTGACTGCGGCACGAGTAGGCGAAATGCCAATTCCTGCCAACGATGACGAGTGGAATGCGCTACTAGCAGAGATTTACGGTTTGGATGTTTACCCGCAAGCGGTGACTTTAACAACAGGAGTAAAGCGCTCATTACTGGTAGGAATTTCCGGCCTTACTGACTCTCCAGACCTAAAATTTGGCTCTGTCGGCACTCGCTACTTCGTCAGCAACCCCAATGTATTGCAGGTGAATTCAGACGGCGTAATTACTGCTGTAGGTGAAGGAATTGCCAGCGTCACCGTCATTGACGGAGCAGCAGAAAAGGTGGTTCCAGTGCGGGTAAAAACGCCTTTGATGGACCCGGCGGTTTTGGGAGTTGATGGCGGAGTCGTGCAAGGCAGCGACGGCTCAGTAGTAATGGTAGCTCCTAGTGCCTTAACTCATGATACAACGGTTAACCTGACACCACTTAGCAGCGAGGGCTTGCCACTGCCATTCCCCGACAGCATGGAGTTTGCTGGGGGGTTCAATTTGGACTTGGGGAACACCCCCTTGAATATACCCGTCCAGTTGGCAATTCCCGCCCCAGTTGGCGTACCAGTCGGCACCGAAGTTTTATTTATGCGGAAGGGGTCGCTGCCAGGTGAAGCTGATAGCTGGAACCAAACTTGGCTGATACAGGAATCAGGGGTAGTGGGTGCAGACGGAATGATCCGCACCACTTCGCCACCTTTTCCAGGCGTGACACAAAGCGGTACTTATACTATTGGGTTATTGCCCGCAGGAATGCCATCAGTTAGTTCAATTGTGAACGCGAGTACAGAGGAAAATGCTGGACTCATCAACCTTTCGACTAACCTCTACTTTGAGAATAGCTATTTAGGAGCGCAAACGGGTGGAATTGGTGCAGTCTCTGCCACAGAGAATCAATTCGAGGCGACAACCTCACTATTAGCTTACTTGGCGCAATCTTCAAACAAGCCGCTGGAAATGATCGGAATTCCCAAAGTTGGGGAACCCGTTATTACAACAGCTCAGGTAGAACTGAATACAGAAGGAGTTCCTACAGTCTCGGCAGTTCTCTCTGGACCTGACACTGGGTTAGCAGTTCCCCTTGAACCGCCGTCGCTGGAGTCAGCCGAACTAGAGTTCTCGAACAGCGAACCTGTGGTGTTCTTGACAGGTAGCAATTTCCTAAATGGTCTCAACGGCAATCTGGGCGATAGTTTCGGGGATTTGAAGGTTGACTTCTCAGTGGGAGGTAAGAGTTACTCTGGCACTGTCATGCCAGAACTCAGCAGCTCACTCGGAGACAACCGCTATAAGGTGGCGGTCAAAGCTCCTATCAGCGTACCTCTGGGCGAGTCGGAAATTACACTGTCGCGGCCGCAGAATGAGCGTTTTGGCCCTGGGCAGCTTGATTCTGATGTGGTCAAGCGTTCGAGTTTTGAAGACCTCCAGTTAGAACCTGTATTTTCTGATTTGGTGTTGGTGGCACAGCGGTCTAGTGACAAAATTAGGGTAATTGACGCTCTCAGTTCAGTTTCGACTCCGCCGAGCCCGCAACAGCAGCCTCCCAAGGATTTGTCGGTGGGAATGCCAAGCGTGACAGACCGTCCCGGACAGCTAGCTGTCACCAGTAATGCGACTCGCGCCTATGTACCTTTGGAGAGGTCGGGGCGGGTGGCAATGGTTGATTTGCTGGCGCGGCGGGAGGTGGATGCTGATGCTTCTACGACGGCTGTCGATGATATTAATTTGCCAAATGGTGCATCCCCTGGGGCGATATCTATTGACCCTTGGGATAATTATGCCTACATCGCGGACTCGGGGCGGGGCAGCATCTATGTTCTGGATGTCAATCCAGACTCGGCAAGCTATAACCAGGTTGTCCAGACTCTCTCAGTTAATGCGAAGTCAGGACTGCGCCAGATTGCGATTAGCAGTGACGGGCGCAAGCTGTTTGCTACTGCGGCAGATGGTTATATTTACGCTGTGAATATCGACCCAGAAGACAAACCTAGCGAACCGAATTCTAACCCTCGTAAGTGGCGCGAACAGATTGGAAAAGTATTGACTCCTACAGGGGCTTGGGGGTTGGCTGCAACTCCTGACCCGCTCAAAATGGTTTTTACCAATGGTAACCCGAACACAGACGGAAGCGGTTTTGGGGTGCTGACGGTGAGTGATGACCCGATCAATTTGGCTCCTACAACTCGCTACACGAATTTAACGCTTTCGGCACAAACCAATGAGGGCAATGTCTTTGAGGTGAATGAGGGAGTGGCTGTAACGGTGACGAAGGACGGGCGGTATGCGTTTGTGGCGGGTCGTAACTTCAGGGGAAATACGGGAAGTTATCCGCTGGCGGGGGGGAATATTGGCATTATTAAAGATCCCCTGGGGCCTAATCCCAAATTAGTTGCCGCGACTCAACCGGTGCCGGGGAGTTTAACTAATAATGTGGCTCTTTCTAGTGATGGGAAGTATCTAATTGGTTCTTATCCTACTCTGGGTGGTGGTGGAAATGCTTACGTCTTTGATGTGGAGGAAATTATTAAGACTGTTGAAAATCCTGCTTATGCTTTGACAACGCAGGGTGTTGAGAAGTTTAATCCGAATATAATACCAAAAGGTGCTATTCCGGCTGTGATTGCGATCGGTGGTAATCCTTTGGGTGTGGCTGCTACTAAAATTGATATTGCCCCTGCGGCCATTCGCTACAATAACGATAAAGGTTACAGCGCGGCTGGTATTAAGTTGATTCAACAGGTAGTAGGTGCAGGTCAGACGGGAATTTTTGGAGCAGACACTGTGAAAAAGATCGTTGACTGGCAATCCACTCACGGTCTTAAGCGCGATGGTAAGGTAGACTCCAAAACCCTCTGGTCAATTATTACTGAACTACGCATGAGAAATCAGCTCTTGGATGCGTTGCTACTCACGGCGCTATTCACTGCGAAAGTAAAAACCCATCAATATCTCACAGATAGTGGAAAAACGATAACAATTGGATATGGATCTTCTGGATCTTCGCGTCGCATGTCTAGTGGTTTTAACGAAAAAACTTTTCTTGAAAGCGTTAAGATGTCTGACAAGGTGAAAAAACTTTCTGATATCACCACCGAATATGATTGCCACGGCTTTACATTTTTAGCAGGGGCAGAATGGATTAATAATGGTGAAGTAGAAAAAATCCTCAAAGACAATGGGTATTCCGTCGCGCAGAATCCATCTGTGGGTGATGTGGTAATTTATCGGGACAACCAAGGGCTAATTCAACACTCAGGAATTGTGGCAGCCGTTTCTGGGAATACAGTAACAAGGGTTATTAGTAAATGGTCAGTCTATGGGCTTTACGAGCATAACTTAAAGGATGTACCAGCCTCCTATGGGCAAAAAACTACGGTTTACAAAAGCAATCGAACTTCTGGTAATTTCCCCAAAGGTCTGGGTGCAGGGCGTCCCGGAAATCATCTCTTGCGCCTACGCTAATAGTATCTTGCTAGAATACCTCTTCTGAGTGAGAGGGAAAATACGTCTGACGCTCAAATAAAACTACTGATGAAAATTCATGAGCAGATGAAAAGATTACAGCAACTTCTCGATAGCTATCCTTTTCAATTTGCACTCACTTTTTGTGTATCTTTGACTCTTTTTTTGATAGGATGCAGTGTACTGAGTCCTCTTCAACAACAGACACAAGCACAGCGACAAGCACTACAAACAACGACTTATCTTACCTTTGCTGATGGGTGTGTAAATAAGACTAATTTGAGTTCGTCTACTAGGCATACTATTGAACTGTTGTTGCGGAAAGTTGAGACAACAGACTGCGCCCAAGCTAACAAGAAGCTTTCTAGTCGCACTGAACTTAGCATTGAGGGCGAGGGAATAACTGACATCAGTCCTCTTTCATCTTTAACGAACTTAAAAAATCTAAGTCTCAGTGTTAATGAGATTTCTGATATTAGCCCGCTCAGCTCACTGACCAATCTAACTATTCTTAATTTAGACCGGAACAACAAAATTTCTGATATCGCTCCGTTAAAACATCTGACTAATTTAAAAGAGTTAGCCCTTTTTGGCAATAAAATTTCAGACCTTGCACCCTTGAAGGATTTAACAAAGCTAACTGTATTGGCTCTCACCTCTAATCAAATTAAATCTCTCAATAATTTGAATAATTTGAATAATTTGACTAAACTGAGCCTAACCGATAATCAAATCTCGAACGTCAATCCCTTAAAATCTTTAACAAATCTAAAAGACCTCTCGCTAGGGATAAATAAAATTTCTGATGTTAGTCCCCTGAAATCTCTAACTAATCTAAATACCTTGTTTATTAATAGAAATCAAATCTCAGACATTAGTCCCCTGCAATTTCTGACTAACCTAACTACACTGTATATCTCCGAGAATCAAATATCAGACATTAGTTCGTTGAGATTTATGACCAAGTTAACTGAAGTCGATCTGGGTCATAATAAAATCTTTGATATTAGTATGTTATATGGGATTAATTTAACGTATCTCCAACTCACTAACAATCAAATTGAAGAGGTGAGTTCGTTAAAGTTTCTGACGACCTTAACGGTACTTTCCCTCGCTGATAATCAGATTTCCGACATTAGTCCGCTGAAATCTCTGACTAAACTGACTGAACTCTACCTTAGCGAAAATCAAATCTCTGACGTGAGCGCATTGAAATCTTTAACCAGCTTAACAATGCTCGACCTCGCTAACAATCGAATTTCGGACATTAGTATGTTGAAGCCTTTAACTAACGTCCGGCAACTATACCTTGAAGGAAATCCGCTGAGGAATAAAAAGTGCCCATTGCAGTTTTATAGGTGTGAATATTAATAAATCAAACGATTGTAACAACGATTTCACTTTTATTAAAAACTTAAATCACAGGAGCGAGAGCAAATGAAAAGAGTACAGAAACTTCTATGTATGTATTATTTTAAAGTCACATTCACCTTTTGTGTAGCTTTAATTATTATTGTAAGTGGATGCAATTCAATTATACATTTTAAACAGATACAATCACAGCTACAAACACAGCCCAAAGTACAAGCAAGCAGTTACCGCACTTTTGCTGATTGGTGTGTAAATAAAACCAATCTCACTCTCTCTACTAGGCATACTATTGAACTGTTGTTGCGGGATGTTGAGACAACCGACTGCGCCCAAGCTAACAAGAAGCTTTCTAGTCGCACTGAACTTAGCATCGAGGGTTCTCAACTGGTTGACCTCAGTCCATTTTCATCCTTTAAAATTTTGAGGAAGTTAACCCTTAGTGTTAATAATATTTCTGACATCAGTCCGCTAAGTTCTCTGACTAATCTTACTGTACTTAAGTTAGATAGGAATCATACAATTTCTGATATCACTCCGTTAAAACATCTAACTAATTTAACAGAGTTAGCCCTTTTTGGCAATCAAATTTCAGACATTGCACCCTTGAAGGATTTAACGAAGCTAACTGTATTGGAGCTCAGATATAATCAAATTAAATCTCTCAATAATTTGAATAATTTGAATAATTTGACTAAACTGAGCCTAACCGGTAATCAAGTCTCGAATGTTAATCCCTTAAAATCTTTAACACATCTAACATACCTCTCGCTAGATGCCAACAAAATCTTTGATATTAATCCTTTAAAATTTCTCAATAAATTAAGAAAATTATACTTGCAGAAAAATCAAATATCAGACATTAGTCCCCTGAAATCTCTAACTAATCTAAATACCTTGTTTATTAATACAAATCAAATATCAGACATTAGTCCCCTGCAATTTCTGACTAACCTAACTACACTGTATATCTTTGAAAATCAAATATCAGACATTAGTTCGTTGAGATTTATGACTAAGTTAAAAAAAGTCGATTTGGCTCATAATAAAATCTTTGATCTTAGTAGGTTATCTGGGATTAATTTAACGTCTCTAGAACTCACGAACAATCATATTTCCGATGTTAGATCGTTGAAATTTATGAAGAGTTTAACGGTACTTTCCCTCGCTGACAATCAGATTTCCGACATTAGTCCCCTGAAATCTCTGACTAAACTGACTGAACTCTACCTTAGCGAAAATCAAATCTCTGACGTGAGCGTATTAAAATCTTTAACCAGCTTAAGAAGGCTCGACCTTGCTAACAATCTAATTTCTGACATTAGTATGTTGAAAACTTTAATTTACATCTTGGAAGTCTACCTTGAAGGCAATCCGCTGACTAATAGAAATTGCCCCTGGGGATACGATTTTAGATGTCGATACGAATAATTAGAGGGCGGACTCCTTGGGATAATTATGCCTACATCGCAGACTCAGGGCGGAGGAGCATCAAAGCTCTGGATGTTAATCCTGACATAGCAACCGCGCCTAGCGCCGCCAAACGCCCAGCGCAACAAATTACAAGAATTTATGAAAGTCAGTAAACTCCAGTGGAGAACCGGGGTATAATCAAAGGTGAGGAGTGAGAATTTGGAACTCAAAATTGAGAATAATTCTAAAATCTGACTTCGGAGTTGATAATTCTGGAACTTTCAAGTGCAATTATGGTGGAACTATCGTGTAAAAGCGAATACGCAATCTTAGCTTTGCTGGAGCTTGCCGATTGCTACGAAGAAGGCGAGCCTCTGCAAATTCGCCAGATAGCGGCTCAGCAAAATATTCCCGATCGATATTTGGAACAGTTGCTGGCTACCATGAGACGCTGCGGGCTGATTCGCAGCCAGCGAGGAGCTAAGGGAGGTTATATCTTGGCCAGAGAACCCTGGAAAATTACACTCCTCGAAATTATCAACTGCCTCGAAGGCTCAGAGTTCGATCGCTCTGAAAAAGACTCGCCTGCTCAAACTGTAGAAAGTGCGGTGATTTGGGAAGTTTGGCAAGAAGCTCGATCGATTGCCAACTCAGTTTTGCAAAAATACACGCTACAGGATCTGTGCGAAAAGCGCAATGGCAGACGGCAGCTCGATATCATGTATTACATCTAGTTAGTATTGCCAACTAGGAATTAAGATTTACTTTCAACCACAAACTGACAAAGATTATGCGTATTGCTGGCGACATTACAGAATTGGTAGGGCGGACGCCCCTGGTGCAACTCAACCGCATTCCCCAAGCCGAAGGCTGCGTGGCTCGGATTGTGGTCAAACTCGAAGGCATGAATCCGGCAGCATCGGTGAAAGACCGCATCGGTGTCAATATGGTCAATCAAGCAGAGGCCGAAGGTCTGATTAGTCCTGGCAAAACGGTTTTAGTAGAACCGACTTCTGGGAATACCGGAATTGCTCTGGCAATGGTGGCCGCGGCTAAGGGCTACCAGTTGATTTTGACCATGCCGGATACGATGAGCACGGAACGCCGATCGATGCTGCGAGCTTACGGGGCCCAACTAGAACTGACTCCCGGAATTGAGGGCATGAGCGGCTGCATTCGCCGCGCTCAAGAGATTGTGGACAAAACTCCCAATGCGTATATGTTGCAGCAGTTTCGGAATCCCGCGAACCCGCAGGTTCACCGTTCGACAACGGCTGAGGAAATTTGGGAAGATACAGACGGCGAGGTGGATTTCCTGATTTCGGGAGTCGGCACGGGCGGTACGATTACGGGTGTCGCAGAGGTGATTAAGTCGCGGAAACCCGAATTTAAGGCGATCGCCGTTGAGCCGGCTAATAGTCAGATACTGTCGGGCGGAAAGCCAGGGCCTCACAAAATTCAAGGTATCGGCGCTGGTTTTGTGCCGCCGGTGCTGAATGTGGATTCGATCGACGAAATTATAGTTGTTACCGATGACGATGCGATCGCCTATGGCCGTCGCTTGGCCAGAGAAGAAGGACTTTTGTCCGGTATTTCCAGCGGCGCGGCACTATGTGCGGCGGTGAAAGTCGGCCAGCGTCCCGAAAATGCAGGGAAATTGATTGTAATGATTCAGCCTAGCTTCGGCGAACGCTATCTCAGCACTCCCTTGTTCCAAGATCCAGAACTCAATCTGGCGATGGCCCTCAACTAGGTCAGCCTCCGACCCAAGCTGCAGAAACTGACAGCAGGGCGTACAGTGTACGCCCTGCTTGGCTTGGCTTTTTAGCTTAAAGAATTGCGATAGATTGTAGCTGCCTCGATCGCGAGCGATGCTGAATTTGTCAAGGGGCTTTTTTTTGAACGAACCGCTTTCGGCGCGTTAGCTTCGTGGCCGGTAAGCGCTCTTGTCGGGAAGGAAAGAGCTAACAATTGCTGGGAGGAGGGCTATAGCGGTTCTCAAGCGTGGTGAGGTATGGGGGCTTTGTCCTATGCCCTATGCCCTATGCCCTATGCCCTATGCCCGCGAGAGCACCTCATGTTACCGAGAAAGGCTATATATGAGCCCCCAATGTCGATCGGCTTGCCACTTCAAAAGCATCAATCTTTTTCTAAAATAGATTGATGATAAGTTTAAAACTGACGTTTTCAACTTACACTTTTTGGCATTTATATCAGATAAATACCTAATAAATTAGCAAATAATGATATTTTTGTCAAGCTTTTTTTCACAAATTATCCAGATTTCAAGGAAATAACAGCGTGTCTTCCGTTATCAATCACTACAAAACCCTAAAGATTAGCCCAACCGCAACACAAGCCGAGATTAAACAAGCATACCGCCGTTTAGTCAAATTATTTCATCCAGACAGCCGCAGCGACACAGCGGGTCACGAAGAGATTGTCCGCCTCAATGCAGCCTATGAAATATTAGGAGACGCCCAGCACAGACAATCTTACGATCGCCAACTTTCCGAGCAAACCGAACAGCAATCACCAGTCGCACCAAACGTCAGCCGCCAGCAACAACAAACAGCACGGGACGCTGACGAACTAATGGAACAGTGGCTGATTAAAGTATACAAACCAGTCAATAGAATGCTCAACAGCATCTTGAAGCCACTTAAAAAAGAAATAGACGAATTGTCAGCAGATCCGTTTGATGACGAACTGATAGAAAAGTTTCAACTTTATATCGAAACCAGCCGCGAGTATCTCAAAAAAGCTCATAACTTTTTTACATCCATGCCCAATCCATCTAATGTAGCCGGAGTTGCGGCCCATCTCTACTACAGCATCAATCAAGTCGGAGACGGAATAGAAGAATTGCAGCTATTTACCCTCAATTATGACGATCGCCACTTGCACACCGGTCAAGAACTGTTTAGAATTGCCGCTAGACTGCGGCGGGAAGCACAGGATGAATTAAAAATTAAAAGTTAAAAAAGCAGATTGTTCCGGGAGCCTCTCAATGAAAGCAGGCAAGCTAGAAATTGGAGTTAGGAGCCAGGAGCCAGGAGCCAGGAGGAAAGAGCAAGAAGGAAGAAGGAAGGAGCCAGAATAAGTGTTTTTACAAATATGAGATGCTCCCATTGTTCCCTCTTCCCTCTTCCCTCTTCCCTCTTCCTTATTCCTTCTTCCCTCTTCCTTCTTCCTCCTTCCCTCTTCCCTCTTCCCTCTTCCCTCTTCCTTCTTCCTTCTTCCTTCTTCCTTCTTCCTTCTTCCTTCTTCCTTCTTCCCTCTTCCTTCTTTCAAATTCCAAAAAGAACTTGAATTCGCTTGCGAATTTTAATAAAAGGAGTTTGTCCCAGAGAGTCGCCATCTAACAATCCTAAATCTCTCAAAGCTTGCTGGCGTTCCGACAATTTTTGAGCAATCTGATCTGCTAAATTCGGCTGTTCTATTAAAAGTTTTTGCAAGTCGTGGCGTTCCACCACAAACAAAATTGCATCTTCGCTAGTTTTAACCGTCGCGGTTCTCGGAGTTCCCAACAGCAAAGATATTTCCCCAAAAAACTCGCCCTCGTGAAGCGTAGCAATATACTGATCGGCTTTTTGAGAAAGAACTTCTACAGTACCCGAAAGAATAATATAAAAAGAATCGCCAGGGTCATTTTCTTTACATACAACCTGTCCCGCTGGAAACAGTTGTCGGTAGCCGTATTCAATTAACTGTCGCAGTTCTAAATCCGTACACTGTTCAAAATAAGTTACTCGCCGCAACAAATCTCGCAGCGTCCAATTATTAGGGGATTTAGACCCTGAATTTTTATGATCGGAAACCGTGGAATTAGATTTGACTTCTGTAGAATGTGTGGCATTCTGCGGAAAAAGTTTGCCGTTGGAATTATCGTCTTTGTTATTGTGAAAAAGTTGAGTTAACTCTTGGGGGTTTCGCAGCCACAAATCCCGCTGTGGAAAGGGAATTTCGATATTTCGGTGGCGAAATTCGTAATCTATTAAAAAATAAACTGCACTTTTAATAGCATCGCTTTCCTGTGGCTGGTCAATCCAAACTAAAAGTTCAAAATTTAAAGCGTGATCTCCAAAACCGCAAAACCATACTTTAGGAGAAGGATGGGATAAGACATTCGATTCCATCCGCGCCGCAATTAATAGCGCTTCCGTAACTATTACTGGGTCAGAGCCGTAAGCAACGCCGACGGGGATGTGGATGCGGCATCTGGGGTCTTTGTAACTCCAGTTAATAATGTTAGTTTCGACAAACTTAATGTTGGGTATGATTACAA
The DNA here is from genome assembly GCF_036700445.1 of Microcoleus sp. T3_B1. Taxonomy (NCBI): domain Bacteria; kingdom Bacillati; phylum Cyanobacteriota; class Cyanophyceae; order Oscillatoriales; family Microcoleaceae; genus Microcoleus; species Microcoleus sp. T3_B1. The sequence continues at coordinate 74,019 of NZ_JAUBOX010000011.1, read as the reverse complement.
AGAGACCGTCAATTGTTTTTATAATCGTAGAGCGGATCGAAATGGTTTCTACCGTTCCTAATAACTTGTCTATTTCAATAAAGTCTCCGACTCTAATTTGGTGCTCGAATAGCAGGGTGAGACCGCTGATAAAGTTGCTGGCGAGATTTTGCAAGCCGAAGCCGAAACCAATGCCGACAACGCCAGCTAAGACGGTGAGAGAAGTGAGGTTGATGCCGGCACTTTGCAGGACGAATATACAGCCAAGCGTTGCTAAAATATAGCTAATGATGGTGGAAATTGCTTCTCGACTGCCACGATCCAATCCCATCCGAACTAGCAGGCTGCGCTTGATTCCTTCACTGATAATCTTAGCTAGAATGAAGGCAAATATAGCTAAAACTATCAGTTGGACGATCGCACTGATGGACAGATGAGCGTCCCCGATATAAAAGAGGGGGGTTGTCATCGCACCCGACCAATCTTCAAAAAAGCGATCGGCTCGTGAAGTAATCCAATTCATTAATATTTGGTAAGGGGTAATGGGTGATTAGTTTTGAGCGCAACTGAACCGCCAACTGCTAACTATTGCAGAGCTTAGGCGAAAAACTCGAACTGTGGAGTGCCCTGTGTTGCAAAAAAGGTCGATTCCTTACCGCAACGGGCCCGCTTCGCGAACGGGATAAATCCGCACGCGCGTACTTTCTCAAAGGCTCGTAACTGATGGGTTAGCAATTGATGGCGAGAAACTGTTTTGTAGCGGTATTTTCTGCCGGATATCTGTGTTGTGGCGTAAAATGGGCCCGGCGGCTTGATCGATCGGCGACTTGTTGCCAATATTTGGAAAATTGGTAGAAATTCATTTACAGCACCCTCAAATAATCGAAAAATTCCAGCAAAAATTAGTTTATCCTTAAGAAGCGAGTCCTTTACAGAACTTAACAAGCTTACCCTACTTGACTTTTATGCAGTGCATCATCAATCGTCGGGCACAGTTTTCGGCGAGTCACCGGTACTGGCTGCCGGAGTTGAGCGAAGCCGAGAACTTTGAGCGGTTTGGCCCAACTGCCCGCGCACCGGGACACGGACACAATTACGTCCTTTACGTTTCCATGATAGGAGAACTCGACGAGTACGGGATGGTGCTCAACCTGTCTGATGTCAAGCACGTCATCAAACGGGAAGTTACCAAGGATCTCGATTTTTCCTTTCTCAACGAAACGTGGCCGGAATTTGAGCAGACTCTGCCAACTACCGAAAACATAGCACGGCAAATTTGGCTGCGCCTAGCCCCTCATTTACCTGTGAGCAAAATTCAATTGTTTGAACATCCCGAACTTTGGGCTGAATATTTAGGAAACGGAATGGAAGCTTATTTAACTTTGTCTACTCATTTTAGCGCGGCCCATCGGTTGGCTCGTCCCGATTTGAGCTTTGAAGAAAACTCGGAAATTTACGGCAAATGTGCTCGTCCCAACGGTCACGGTCACAACTATCATTTAGAGGTGACTGTTAAAGGGGAAATTGATGCGCGGACTGGCATGATTGCTGATTTGGGAGCTTTACAAAAAGCCGTTGACGATTATGTTGTTGAACCCTTCGATCACACTTTTTTAAATAAGGATATTGCTTATTTTGAGAACGTTGTGCCGACTGCGGAGAATATTGCTGTTCGGATCGGGCAATTATTGCGATCGCCCGTTCGGGAATTGGGGGCAGAGTTGCACAAGATTAAGCTGATTGAAAGTCCGAATAATAGCTGTGAAATTTTCGGTGCTGATTTAGAGGAAGTGGTGGCCCAAAGTCAGCAGCCGGAAGCGATTTTAGCTGGGGTTTAGAGCTGAATATCTGCTGGTAGATTCACCAGTCTTCTCTGTATATCCGAGAGTCCGGCAGTCCGACAGTCCGACAGGGGTTGAAAACCCCTGTCTCATAGCTAAAGTCCTCTGAAAGAAAACTACAATTAATCATATTTTCCTTGAGAAGTTGGCTCATTTTTAGCTTCTTCCAGACCCTTATACTTTTGTGAGAACTTCAGAGCGATCGCCTGGAGAATCCTCAAAGATTGCGCCTTGTTTAATCAGGTCTTGCTTCATCGATTCAGAAATGCCTGAGTTCGAGCTGAATCGGGCTTTCTCAACCTTAGTCTTACTCAGGTTGGCATCACTGAGGTCGGCATCAATCAGGTCGGCACCACTGAGGTTGGCACCACTGAGGTTGGCACCACTGAGGTTGGCACCACTGAGGTCGGGACTTCTGAGGTCGGCACCACTGAGGTTGGCACCACTGAGGTCGGCACCACTGAGGTCGGCAACTCTGAGGTCGGCACCACTGAGGTCGGCATCACTGAGGTCGGCACCACTGAGGTCGGCACCACTGAGGTCGGTACCACTGAGGTCGGCACCTCTCAGGGTGGCACTTCTCAGGTCAGCACCGCTGAGGTCAGCACCACTCAGTTTGGCAAAATTCAGGTTGGCACGACTCAGGTCGGCATCACTTAAGTCAACCCCACTAAAGTTTCGATCTCTAATTCCCTGAGTAACAATCTCTCGTACTAGATGCCACTTATTATTGAGTTCGTTACTTTCGTCATCCTCTGAGCTTTCACTCAAAATTTGAACATCTGCAACAGGAAAACCGCTTACTTCCTTTAATTCTCCTGATTTGATGAGAGATACAAGCCGATCGATATCCTCTTGAGCACCCTCTACAGTTAATCGGATGCTGCCCTCTTTAATATCAGTAATTTTTATAGTGTCTCCTGCATATTTTCGTAAAATAAATTCAACCCAACTTGAATTTCCAAAGGAATTTATATCACCTATCAATTTAATTTCAGCTTTAATTGTATGATTTTTTTTATCTATTACAGTCACTTGAAGGTCAAAGGTTGGTGTTAGCATGGTCTCCCCTCCTTCATTAATATCAGGGTTTATGCAATCAGTTATTACTGGTATTTGAGATGGATCTTCTTCTGATAGTTCCGCTATTTCCCTCCAATCTAATTTCAGTTTTTGACATATCCTTTGAAAGGAATCAAGCTGAAGGGGCTGGCACTGAAAAAACTTGGTAACTGTACTGCGGCCTAAAAGCTGAGATTTGGCAAAGCTACTTTTTGACTCAAATCCTAGCCTGATCAGAGCGTTTATTGCTATCTTTACACCTTCTGAAGATGCGGTGATAGTTATCTTCTTCTTTTTTCTGATGCTTAGGTCAGTCATAATGTGGAGAGTCTTTTGACACGATCGCTGACAAAAGCGAAACTAGAGCATAGGACAATCATAGAGCAATCACAAGAGAGCGACAAGTAAATCATTGTGTAGTCAGGGTTTCAAGCATTTTGCTTCACACTAGAAGTATAAAGTTTAGGCTCAACGAAACCCATGAATAACCAGCCAATCACCCACTCTGACTCCACAATAGAAATGATTATTGCCAAAGAACGATTGCGCCAAGCCCACCATAGTTTTAACTTGGCCCTTGTAACGACCGCAGCCTGTGTCCTCATCAGTTTTGCGGGAGTTGGGCTTGTACTTCTGGGCAAAGCCTCAGAGGGCACTATCACGGCAACAGGAGGTCTGGCATCGACTGCTTATTGTCTCAAGCTGTCCAAAGAGGCCAATGACAGACTTGATAAGGTTGCGGAGGATCTCAACGACGATCGATAGCGGGTCGATGGCAGATAATTAAAGCAATACGACTGAGGCAACAATCATCAGGATCGATCGGGGCAACCACGGCGGGATTGCCCCTACAAAACGCGCTTATTCAGAGAAAAATACCCTCGATCGCACTTTTTTAAATAAGGAGATTTCCTCTTTTGAGAAGGTTGTGCCGACTGCGGAGAATATTGCAGTTCGGATCGGGCAATTGTTGCGATCGCCCGTTCGGGAATTGGGCGCAGAGTTGCACAAGATTAAGCTGATTGAAAGTCCGAATAATAGCTGTGAAATTTTCGGCGCTGATTTAGAGGAAGTGATGGCTGAACGTCAGCAGCCAGAAGCAATTGTAGCTAGGGTTTAAAGCTAAAAATTGGGTCTGTTGGGGCGGGTTCACCCGGATATTGGGCTAATTGTGCAGATTGGTAAACCCGCCCCGATGATTTCGAGGGTTATTCAACCGGATTAGGCGCGAGAATATATTTTTGCACAAAAGTTCCACAGCCAGAATTATTGGCACTTTTCCTGAAAAGTCAGGCTGCGCGCGTATTTTGGAGATAGTAAGTCAGCATTCCTCATGTCAGCTATTCTAACTGCTGAGAGTATGAGGTCGATCGCCCGATCGCTGACAACCAAGCACCAATTTCTCCTAAATGAGTTGACGTTTATGCGCGTCTCTAATCTAGCTCTCCTGACTCTGGCTGCCCTCGCATCCCACAATTTAACTGCTAATACTAGCGCCAATCCTGCTGCACCTCCTATTTCTCCTGAGACACCGCAAGCTAGCAACTTTGTTGATGCCGTAAATAATACTGAATCGCGTCCGGCTGAGTCAATTAGCGAGCCTGAGACGATCGCCCACGAACAATTTTCCCCAAATATTACCGTATCCCGTCGGGCTGAGTCAATTAGCGAGCCTGAGACGATCGCCCACGAACAATTTTCCCCGCGAATTGCTGTAAAATCGCCGACAGGTTTACTGGTAGCGGCCGCTCAACCCGATGTATCTGCTAGTGCCAAAACCAAGGCGAATACTCCTGCTGCATCCGGCGATGAACTAACAAAATCTTTACAAGAAACCTGGCTGGCTAAATTAATCGAAACCGGGGCTGAAAGCAATCCTCAAGTTCGCGAGGTTTTAGCTTTTATCTCCCCGTCTAGTGGCAGTGCGGAATCTGGATATGGTTTTAATAGTACCATAACTCTGCTCAATATTTTGCTAATTCTTGGTACTGTATTTCCACCTGTGACAATTGCATTTTTTTGGATGATGCGACGGCTGATAATCAAACAGTTGGTGGCTGATGCCAATAAACGATTGCAGGGCATTGGTGTATTGGAATCCGAACTCAGAAATTCTAGCCAACTGACTCAAAAGTTAAAGGATGAATTAGAAGCGCAAATGGGTGCAGCTAAACAATCCCTTGATTTTTTAACTAGAGAAACTGAAGTTTCCAAATCTTCTGTCGAGCAAATTGAGACTCTCAAATCTCAATTTATCATGCACCTGCAAGTTTTGCGGAAAGAAGTTGACGAGAAAAAATATCAAATTGTTCAAGAGATTTCCCAAGTTCCCGCAGTTGTTGCCAAAGAAGCTCTCAAAATCGCACCTCAACCGGCCTTAAACAATTCCCAAAAATCGCAAACTGCACCTGCTAACGACGAAAAATTGATTGCTGACGATTATATCAAGCAAGCCGAAGGGCTTTATTTTCAAGGCAATTATGATGAAGCATTAGTCTGTTTGGAAAAAGCTGTTTTAGCGAATAAATTTTTGAATGAGGCTTGGTATTGGCGCGGAAATGTGTTAGTAAAATTGCAGCGTATGGAAGAAGCACTCGCCTGTTACGACCAAGCAATATTAATTAAACCGGATAACTACGAAGCATGGTATAATAAAGCGAGTTTGCTGGGCAAATTGCAGAAGTACGAAGAGGCGATCGCCTGTTACGAGCGAGCAAGTTCGAGCGAATCCCGAAAATACGGGTGTTGGCACAGTATAGCGGCTTTGTTGGGTCAATTGCAGCATTACGAAGAAGCGATCGCCAGTTACGATCGCGCCCTGGCTATCAAAGCAACCGACAGCGAACTTTGGCACAACCGAGGCGCGATGCTGGGCAAAATACAGCAGTACGCAGCAGCAGTTGATTCTTACGATCGCGCTATTGAGCTCAATCCCAACAGATACGAAACTTGGTACAATCGAGGCAATATGCTGTGGAGACTGCTCCGCTACAGTGATGCTATTGATTCTTACGATCGGGCGATCGGCATCCGGCCCGATAAATACGAAGTTTGGTACAATAGAGCTGCGGTGCTCGGAAAATTGCAGCGATATCAAGAATCGATCGAATCCTACGACAAAGCAATAGCCCTTAAACCGCAGGATTTTGAAGTGTGGCACAACCGAGGCGTAGCTTTCGAGAAACTATCGCAGCACGAAGCAGCAATTGCCTCTTACGAATCCGCAATTACTCTTAATTCGGAGTGTTACGAAGCTTGGTTTGCCAAAGGGGAATCTTTAGCAAAATTGCAGCGCAATGAAGAAGCGATCGCAGCTTATGAGAAAGCGATTGCTATTAAGCCCGACTCCTACGATGCTTGGCACCACTTGGGTACAGCTTTGTCAGAATTAAAGCGGTATGAGGAAGCAATGGCAGCTTACGATCGAGCTATTGCCATCAAACCAGACAATGCGGAAGCTTGGCGCGATCGAGGCGCACTTGTATCAGAATTAAAGCAGGATACAGAAGGATTTATTGCCGGGGAAAAAGATACTCAGAAACAGCCACAATCCGATGAATCTTCGGACAGTTAGTTATATCAAATCCGTTAGCATCGGAATAGTAAATTCTAGTTCACTGTTGACGGTTGACGGTTGACTGTTGAGAGTGAACAGTCAACCGTCAACAGTCAACATCATGTATGAGTGTTACCGGAAATGATATTAGCTGTAGCCTACACCGCTACGTGGACACCCGAATTTTCTTGTTGGTAATTGTGCGCTGTGATGGGCAATCGCACAAACCCCGCGATGGCGCATCATATCAAATCTGTTAGCATCGGAATAGTAAATTCCAGTTCACTGTTCACCGTCAACAGTGAACAGTGAACAGTGAACAGTCAACCGTCAACCGTGAACCGTCAACCGTCAACAGTGAACAGTGAACAGTGAACAGTGAACAGTGAACAGTGAACCGTCAACATCATTCCGGTGTTACCGGAAATGATATCACAGCGCACAATGATAGATGAAGATACCCGACATTATATCAAGCTGACAGCGACAAGACAGGAGACTCCTGCTGAAGCGGAATCTCAATAGTAAACTCTGTTCCCCCGCCTGGTGCAGAAATACACCCCAAGCTTCCCCGGTGTTTTTCCACTACAATTTGCCAGCTAATCGACAACCCAATCCCTGTGCCCTTACCGGGGGGTTTTGTCGTAAAAAACGGGTTAAATACGTGGCGACGAACCTCTTCCGAGATCCCTGGCCCATTGTCCACAATTCGGACAGCTACGCAATTGCTGCTTGTTACTTCTGTGCTAATCCGAATCACGCTAGGATTCGCTTTAATTTCTTCTAGCGATCTCTGCGTGTTCCACTCGTCAATAGCATCGATCGCATTGGCAAGTATATTCATAAATACCTGATTCATTTCTCCCCCATAACAGTCCACTTCGGGCAGGTTTGGGCAATAGTCCCGCACCACTTCAATCGAGGGGCGGTCTGAGTTAAATTTTAGCCGGCTCTGTAAAATCATCAGCGTGCTGTCCATGCCTTCGTGAAGGTTGACCGATCTCATTTCATATCCTTCTTGCCGTGCGAAGAGGCGCAAAGATAAAACGATTTCGCGGATGCGATCGGCTCCTAAGTACATCGATTTGAACAATTTAGGCAAGTCGTCTTTGAGATAATCTAGCTCGCTGGCTGCGATTTCTGCTTGTATATCTGGAGCCGGATTAGGATAGTGCTTTTCGTAGAGGTCAAGGATAGTGACCAAAGCTTTTGAATATTCCAGAGCATAGGAAAGATTTCCATAAATAAAATTAATTGGATTATTGATTTCATGAGCTACGCCAGCCACGAGTTGGCCTAGCCCGGACATTTTTTCGCTCTGAATGAGCTGGCTTTGCACGTGCTTGAGTTCGTGCAGGGAATTTTCGAGCTGTAGGGCTTTGTGCCGCTCTCGCGCTTCCGATGCTTGCAAAGCTGCTTCTGCAAGCTTGCGTTCAGCAGCCTCCTGCTTGAGGCGTTCATTCGTTTGGGAAAGTTCAGCGGTGCGCTGTTCTACTCGCGTCTCTAGCTCTTGTGCCAAAACTTGTAGGTCGGCTTGCGCTCGCTCGCGCTCGACAATTTGCGCCTGAAGCTTTTTAGTTAGATTTCGCAGATTCAGGTGCGTGATAGCGCGAGCTAAAACTTCTTCGTGTTGAAGGGGCTTAGTGATATAATCAACTCCCCCCACATTAAAGCCTTGGACTTTGCTTTCTGTATCGTCCAGCGCGGTCATAAAAATGACTGGGATATCTTTAGTTAAGTCATTCGCTTTCAGATTTTGACAGGTTTTAAATCCGTCCATTTCTGGCATCAGCACATCCAACAAAATTAAATCCGGCTGGCAATATTGCACTTTTTTGAGAGCGCTCGACCCACTGCGAGCTACCCAAACAGTAAAGCCAGATGCGGTCAAAAAATCCAATACTGAACCCAGATTAGTGGGCGTATCATCCACAATTAAAATGGTGCCTCTGTCTAAAGATTCCCTAGTCATTTTTATTCCTCATCTAAACTGTTGAACAAATTCTACTAATTTGTCTTCTTCAAAGTTTTTGCTTAATTCAAGCAACTGATTGGCAAAAGGTGCATAACGGATATCTATTGCCTTCAGCTTGCTGGCTCGCTGCTCAATACTGAGGAGTTCACCTTTCATGGCTAAATCGAACAGGACTGCAACTTCTTCCGAAGGGGGAGCAATCAGTGGTTGGTCTTGGATTTGGGAAGGGGGATCGGTGAAGATACCTTCTGAACTGAAAGTTGTTCGCTCCTCATAAATCCATTCTAAACCTAAATGGTTTCCCAAGCATTCTAATAACTTTTCTGCCCGAATAGGTTTGAGGAGAAAAGCGTTGCAACCAGCCTGGAAAATGCTTTGGGGATCGCCAGATAAAATGCTAGCAGAAGTTCCGATCGCGATTACATCCTTCAAGGCAGAGATTTTTCTGATCCGCCTCACCGCTTCAAAGCCGTCCATGACTGGCATTACTAAGTCAATTATAATACAGTGCGGTTGAAATAACAGCGCTTTATTCACGCAGTCTTGACCGTCCGTTGCCTCCATTAATTCAAACCCAATGGGAGCTAAAAGATTAACTAGGACAGAGCGATTTTGCCAGCGATCGTCCACGACTAAAATTTTCCGCCGATCGCCTGAGTAACCCCTGATAATTTTTTCAGGTTCTTTTTGATACCCTCCCCAGCTTTCGGTAATAGGCAACTCTAACTCAAACCAGAAAATACTGCCTTTGCCTAAAGAGCTTTGTACTTTCAGTTCGCCGCCCATCATCTCCACTAATTGGCGACTAATTGGCAGCCCTAATCCTGTTCCCTCTATCTGGCGATCTGAACCGCTGGCTTGCTCGAAGGGCAAAAATATTTTTGAGAGTTCGTCCGGCCCGATGCCAATGCCTGTATCTTCTACTTGGAAAATAAATTTCGCTGTTGGGGATTGGGGATTGGGGATTGGTGATGACAAAGATTGCTGAGTCTTCACTCTGTCTACTTTAAAACTAACGCCTCCTTTTTCGGTGAACTTTATGGCATTACCGAGTAAGTTGATGAGAATTTGCCGCAATCTTTTTTCATCGGCTTGGACGCAAGTGGGAAGTCGAGTTAGCGGTTCGTAAATCAAAGAGATTCCCTTCTGTTGGGCGCGAATCTGGCAGATTTCAGTAATGCCTTGGAGAAAGTCTGACAGGTGAAACTCGGTGAGGTAGAGTTCCATTTTTCCGGCTTCGATTTTGGAGAGGTCTAGAACGTCATTGATCAGAGTTAGGAGATGTTCGCCACACTGATGAATGATGTTAATACCAGAATTTTGTTGACTGGTTAAACCTGTGTCTCGTTTGAGGATTTGGGTATAACCTAAAATGCCATTGAGCGGTGTGCGAAGTTCGTGGCTCATGTTGGCGAGAAATTGGCTTTTGGCGCGGTTTGCGGCTTCGGCCGCTTGTTCGGCTCGCTGTCTCTCTTGAATTTCTACTTCTAGGCGCGTATTTTTGGCTTTTAATTCCTCGGTTCGCTCTTCTACTTTGACTTCTAAAGTGTGATAGAGGTTGGCATTTTCTAAGGCGATCGCAACTTGTCCCGATAGCATCCGCAACACTTCTACCCGCTTCGGCGTGAAAGCGCCAGCAATCACGTTGTTTTCTAGGTACAGGATGGCACTTAACTTACCTTGAGATAGGATAGGCGCACACAAAATAGATTTTGGTTTGTGTTGGGCAATGTAGGGGTCGGCGTTAAAGATTTCCTCGCGGCCCGAATCATTTAAAACGACATCTTTCTGAGTTCTGGTGACGTAATTAAGTACCGAGATAGGCACTTGCCCAGAAGTTGATACTGGTAAAGATTCTAGCACTCGGACTTGATCGTTAGTCCCCGCCGCTTCTATAACAAGTTGACCCTCTTTTGAGAGAATAAGCGATCCAGTTTCAGCGCCTGCGTTTTCTATCAAAATTTTCATTAACTTGGTGAGCAAGTTAGGTAGAACAATTTCGCTAGAAATGGCACTAGATGCTTTCATTACAGTTGCCAAGTCTAGCAACTCTGTTTGACCGCCTGTAATGGTCAAAGGAGGAATTGTCATCGTAGGGTTGAAAGCGGTTTCGGTGACTGCAGGCGATCGCGCTATTAATTGCGGGTATTTTTCTTCGAGATGTTTAACTTTAGCTAAAGCTCCCCAGCGCATATAGGCATAATAAGCATCGGTCATGTAAGTTCTGGCAATCTTTTCTTTACCCCAGGAAAAATAGAATTTAGCAGCGAGTTCGTGAGCTAGTGCTTCTTCGTTGATGTACTCGTTTTCTTTAGCCAGAGCGATCGCTTTGTCGTACATCTCCATTGCTTCTACTTTTTCGCCTAAAACCCGATGCTTTTCTGCCTCGACCAAATAGAATTTATGCAGATGATTCATTGGGGCATAATCCGCCCAGTTTTGCATTTTTTCTTGATTACTTTGTACGCGATCGCAAATTTTATGTTGCCCAGGCGCGGAGCTAGGGGCATACACCGCTAACCGTACTAAAGAATCGTAAAAATGGAATAGAGGAAGATGAGGTGTTGCGACTACTGCGTCCAAATAGTTCTCTTCTCTCTCTGTATTTTCAATCGCTTCTGAGTAATTTTCAAATAAATAACAAAGTATAATTTTATTTAAATATATGTAGGCAACTGCCGCTTTGTCGTTTGCTTGCTGGTGCAGGGGCAATCTTATCTCCTCATCGCAGGCTTCACCCTGGAGACGGCAGGTGTTTTCACTTTTTCCGAGCAGATTTAAGGTAGCCTGCCAATAAATTTCGTGATAATAAAGCGCTGTTTTCTGCTTAATTTTATGAATAGCATTTCTGTTGATGGCCATTTCTCTTTCAAGGGAAGTCAGTTCTTGGCCGGTATAGTAAGAGAAATAAGAGTACACCAATAGACCAAAAGCACCAAATTCTAAATCTCCCATTTCCAATCCGCTAGAGTAAGCTGATAGCAAAGGCTCTAATGTTTGTCTCAGATGCTCTTTCCAAGGTCGGATAAATATATTTACTATGACGACTGTTTTGGCTTTGATTTCTTGAGCATTTAACTTTGACAGCAGACTTAAAGCTAATTGACCAAACTGATAACCCGAATCAATATCTCCCACAACCCCGCAAAGCAGAAGACCATAATTGGCATAAGCAATGGGAGAAACAGAAGCATTACCATATTGGACGGATAAATCTACTTGTTTGCACACAGTCAACGGCAACAGTGTAGGAGCAGCAATATATGCAGGAGCAAAGATACTTGATAAAAGTTTGATGGCTGCTAGTTTATAGCGATCGCTCATTCGAGGCAGGTCAATTAAATCCTCAATTCGCGTTCCACTCAACATTGCCGCAGTTTCGCCTAGTGCCTGCCCAATATCGGACGGTTTCGGCTCAGAGGGAAACTCGACCCCTAATAGCTTTAAAACTTGTAGCGCTGTATTAACCGCTTCTAGCAGCCTGTTCTGCCCTATGTAAGCCTGCATCTGGACTTCGTACACTTTCACTTTGTCCAGCAGCGTTTTGGCGCAGTTTTGTACTATCTCAACGAATCTCTGCATTCCGTCAAAATCACCACTCAAATATGCTGATTCTGCTGCTTCCTCATGCAGCCTTAATGTCAGTTCATACCGATTCTCCCAGCTATCTACCGCTAACAGAGATAAACCCACTTGCAAATATTTGACGGCGGAATCGTGGGCTGTAGCAGCTTTGGCTTTCTGACCTGCAATCAGATTCAATTGGGCTAGTTCATATTTTTGGGATTCAGTGGTAAGTAAGTCAGTACCATAATTGAGTTGGTTAACTAAAGCGAAAATATTTTCTTTTCGGTCTTCTGGTGTTGTACTTTGCAGCAGCAGTTGACCGATTTTTAAGTGAGTTTCTTTTTTCTGCTCATCTGGAATCAAAGAATAGGCTGCTTGCTGCACTCGGTCATGTAAAAACTTGTAGTCAACCTTCACATCAGTTAAGGTAAAACCGCCCGATTCTTCCTGACTAAATACGAGGGGAATTTTGTATTCATTGCTCAAAGGTAAAATCAAGCCAGCTTGAAGTGCTTCCCACAATTGCGCCGCCGTGACTAAGGATAATTCCTGATTGACAATCGCCAAAACTTCTAAGTTAAAAGTGTTGCCAATACAAGCAGCAAATTTTAATACTTTTTGTGTATACTCTGGTAATTTGCGTATGTTTCTAGCAATCAGTTCTACAACATTGTAATCGGTGATGCCGATCGCTTGAATTTGCTCGATATTCCATTGCCAACCCCCCTTTGTCCCCCCTTGGTAAGGGGGGGTTAGGGGGGTGAAGTTATAAGTCAACAAATCTTCTTGATAGAGAGTTTTGAGGAGTTGACTTAAGAAGAAAGGATTGCCCTGCGTTTTATTAAAAAGTAGAGACGCGAAATTTCGGGTCTTTACAGACAGGGATTCCGAACCGCCAGATTCATTTAAAGTATCCGCAATTAATTCTTCGACATGAACCAGGTGTAATGGTTGAAGGACAATATTATTCACCGTCGCACCAGTTTGGCGAATCTTGTCAATCGTTTGCATCGTCGGATGAGTTGGATAAACTTCGTTATCTCGATATGCCCCAATCACCAATAAATACTCGCTATCAGAATCAGTTATTAGCAATTCAATTAATTTCAACGATGCCGAATCCGCCCACTGCAAGTCATCGAGGAAGATAACTAAGGGATGGTCAATAGTCGTAAATACGCCAATGAATTGTTTAAAGACGCGACTGAAACGGTTTTGAGCTTCAGTTGCCCCTAGCTCAGGTACGGGTGGCTGTTTGCCAATAATTAATTCGATTTGAGGGATAACATCAATGATGACTTGTCCGTTATCGCCTAAAGCGGATAACAGTTTTTCTTTCCAAGTTTGGATTTCTACTTCGCCTTCGGTTAGAAGTTGCTGAGTTAAGGATTGGAATGCTTGAATCAGGGAAGTATAAGGAATATTGCGCTTGAACTGGTCAAATTTCCCCGCAATAAAATAGCCTCGTTGCCGCACAATGGGTTTGTGAACTTCATTGACCAAAACTGTTTTGCCTATCCCGGAATAACCGGAAACCAGCATTAATTCGGTGGAACCACTGGCAACGCGATCGAAAGTTTCTAGAATTTTTTCAATTTCTTGGTCGCGACCGTAGAGCTTTTGCGGTATATTTAATTGCCCTGCTTTATCTGCACTTCCAACAACAAAGTTGGAAATATATCCGCTAGCCTGTAGTTTTACCAAGCAAGTTTCTAAGTCAAATTTTAGTCCCTCAGTGCTTTGGTAGCGGTCTTCAGCATTTTTAGCTAATAACTTCATCGCAATCGCTGAAATTTGTGGTGGGATTTCAGGATTTAGCTGGTGAGGGGGAATGGGAGTTTTGGCAATATGGCTGTGTACCAATTCCAGCGGGTCTGTGGAATTAAAGGGCAACTCGCCTGTGAGCATTTCATAGAAGGTAACGCCTAGTGAATAAAAATCAGTGCGGTAGTCAATAGACCGGTTCATCCGACCAGTTTGTTCTGGCGACATATAGGCGAGTGTGCCTTCGAGCAAATCTGGATGGCTGAGGGTCGAATTTTCTCGCTCCAGGCGCGAAGCGATGCTGAAATCAATAATTTGAACTTTTTCAGTGGCTGGGTTGATGATAATATTTTGTGGTTTTACATCTTTATGAATAATGTTATGTTTATGGATTTCTGCTAAGGCAGAGACAAGCTGGAGACCCAAAGAAAGAAATTGAATGATTGTGAGTTTTTTACGCTTCATCCAATCGTTGAGAGACTCGGAGCCTGAATCTTCTAATATTAGTGCTAAACCGTTTTTATAGCTTTCTAAACTAATGGCTTTGACGATCGCTTCTACGTTCAAGCTGTGCAGAATTTGATATTCGTGCCGCAACCGGGTGATGTCAGAAAGAGTGGGATACTCAGCCTTTAGCGTTTTGACGATCGCGCTGGACAAGTCCGAATCCTTGCGAGCGCGATCGACTGAAGTTCTTATCCCGCTGTGGAGGGTTTCAACGAATTGATAGCCAGCTAAGTTGAGAGTCATTGTTATTCTAGCGATCGCAAGGGAATTGAGCGTGAGGTTCAGGCCGGTTTTAAAACTTAATTATTGTTAGAGCTGATTGTAACATAGCAATTTACTCAACAAAAGTTAGCCCAGTTTTTGCCGGGACTTTTCTACAAAGCGTAGACGAGCCAAGGGCAGCGAGTCAGAAGGGCTTTTCTACAGCCAAAAGTTCACTATCTTAGAAAGGCTATGCTTGCTTTTAGCGAACTATGCTGATCTATCTAGGATGCCCTAAAAATCTTAAAACATATTAAAAGTTAATAAAGTGTAATTTATTTATTTATTTATTGGCTTTTACTCTCATTGGCTCCATCGGATTGCGCTCAAAACAATATCATTTAATTATATTTTTGTATCAATCACTAAAGAAAATTTAACAATTTTAATAAAAATAAAAAAATAAATTCACGAAGCTTCAAATGAGTTTCAGGAATTATACCAATTTTCTAAAAGAGTGCTACAGTTAGTAGATGTCTTTTGTGTGAGTTACTACCCAAATATAAAGAGCGAAAATGTCAGGAGTTGTCAAGATTCAAATGGGGGAAACAGAAGCAGAACTGAAAGCTCTTCTCGCTCAGAGTTAAAGATGCTCACGGACAAGAACAACAGCAATCTCTGTATTTGCCCAAAACCCAAACGGTACAAACTGTATCGTCTTCTTCTGTGCGCGTCGGGAAACATCGTACCTAGCCTGCAATGAAAGATGATTGTTTAGCTATCGTCCAGGGGGAATGGAATAATTATTATCCCAAAAACCCGGATCGGGAAGACCAAGAATAATCGTGAAACTGTAGAGAAATTAGAGAAGTAATTGCCAGAACCAGCAGGATTCAGTAGCTACAAGGAAGTAGATCATCTGTTTGGGGCGGTTTTTTTATGGTAAATTTAGGTAAGCTGCAAACAAGGAGAATAGTTATATGTCTGTTCAGCTTCAAAAACGGTTATTTACAGTAAAAGAATATCATTTGATGACTGAGGCTGGTATTCTCTCCGAGGGCGATCGGGTAGAACTTATAGAAGGAGAGATTGTTAAAATGGCTGCAATTGGTACTCGTCACGCAAGTTCCGTTAAGCGTCTGATCGCTGTGTTCTCGGATTTGGAGAGAAGACGTGCGATTATAGGTGCCCAAGACCCTATCCAGTTGACGGAGCGCACTGAACCTCAACCGGATGTTGTATTGCTGCAACCTCGCGCTGATTACTACGCCACAGCCCATCCAGTACCGTCTGAAGTTTTGCTGCTAGTGGAGGTTTCAGATAGTACGGTTGATTATGACAGAGATGTGAAAGTATCCATTTACGCGCGATCGCTCATTCAGGAAGTTTGGCTAGTAGATTTAGTTGAAAATTGTTTGGAAGTCTACCGTCAGCCAGGCCCGAACGGTTATAGTTTAATGCTCAAGTTTTGGCGCGGTCAACAAGTTGCGCCACTGGCTTTTCCCGATTTAGAAGTGAGCGTTGATTTTATATTGGGTTAGTATCAATAAGTAATGGCAGCTTACGATCGAGCGATCGCCATTAAGCCTGAGAATGCGGAAGCTTGGCGCGATCGCGGCGCAGTTGTATCCGAATTAAAACAGGATACAGACAAAATTTAATCGGGTGAAAAAGAGACTTAAATTCCGCTATACTGACTTAGGGGCAAATAAGGTGAGCGCGATCGCGATTAGTACGGTTGACCTGGCGAGACTAACTGGTGGTTAGATAGGCCAGGGGGGCCTGAGTTGCTAATGGAGTCCGGCTCTTCTGATAATTGTCTGAAAATTAGAGTGCTTTTTCCACATGACCCAAAAACCACATCAATGTGAAAATTTAGAAGCCGATGTAAATCGTCTGTTGCGGCTGGTGGAAAAGGAACCATCTTTGAAAGGGCAGCACGATATTGCCGCAATTAAGGCTTGCCGTAATAAGGCAATTGCTCCCAGATTCGAGATTGTCTTTGCGGGGACGTACAGTGCTGGTAAGTCGATGCTGATCAATGCTTTGCTAGGGCAAGATTTGCTTTACAGCAGTACAGGTCATGCTACTGGCATCGAATGCTACATAGAGTATGCCAAGTCGTCCGAGGAAGAACGAGTTGATCTTACCTTTCTTAGCACCTCAGAAGTGCAGGAAGAGGTAAATGACAGGTGCAAGACTCTGAAACTACAGTCAGTTGACATTACTCAAGAGGGGGCAATTAAAAAGTTAAGGGAACAATGTGAAAAAATCACTCAAGAGCATAAGGGATCTGGCAAAACCGAGAAGGAAGGCGAAGCAGATGGACTGCTGGCATTACTTAAGGGATTTGAGGAGAACCGCGAATATATCGACTCATCGAACAATAAAACCTATGGGATGGAAGAGTTAAATCTTTCCAACAAGAAGGCACATGATTATGCTCGTCGTGGCAAAAACAGTGCTGTTCTCAAGCGCATTAAATACTACTGCCATTATCCCCTGTTAGAGGATGGTAACGTCCTAGTTGACTTGCCAGGGATTGATGCTCCAGTGCGAAGAGATGCAGAATTAACCTATCGCAAGGTTGAAGATACTAACACCTCTGCTGTCATCTGTGTGATGAAGGCTGATCAAGAAGGGGAGGCAATGCAAGCAGAACAGAAACTAACAGAAGCAATACGGGAAAACTCAGGAATTGGCGATCGCGTCTTTTACGTCTTTAACCGCATCGACAAAACTTGGCGTGACCCCAAACTGAAACAAGAACTGGACGATCTGATTAGTGAAGATTTCAGTAATACACGAAGGGGAATTTATGAAACTAGCGCATTGCTGGGTTTCTGGGCTAGTCAACTCAAAAATATAAGTGAAAGCGATGATCGCTGGGGACTAGATACTATATTTGAACCCGAAACCAGTAAAGGCTCAGATGGGGTTGAAGGAACCCCTTCATTTGTCTTGGAGTTCCTTGATTATTGTGATTCCGATAAACTACCAGTTGATAAATTTACTGATATTGTACGGCGTAAAACTCAAACTAAAAATGAGCAATATTTGGAGATTATTAATCGTTATAAAACCAGTATAATCGAGCAGTTAATTCAGGATAGCGGTATTCAGGAATTTAGTAATGCTATCACCCGCTATCTAACCGAAGAAAAGCGACCCGAACTATTTGCCAACCTAGCTAGCGATATTAGTGAACTCTGTAACGACTTGCGTGAATTTTACTTAGAAGAGCGCCGTCAGTGGAAAAAGAAACCTGCAAATATTGCAGAAATGACAGAACGAGATTTGGTACAGATCGAGAAAGAAGTATGGGAGGTGGGCGAAGCATTTTACCGACAAATAGAAGAAGAAATTAAACTATTGGTGATGGATAGTTGCGAAGATTTTCAGCATGATTTTAACAACCTTCGCCAGAATATGCAGGAAAATCTCACCGAGTTGATAAAAAACTTTTCTATATTAGATGCCTTCGCCAATACCTGCCGCAATCATCGTCATGTCACAGCACCATTGGTAGCCATTTTGGGACAAGCCTTTTATGACATTGCCAATGGATTAGAGGATGTTCTGGTTAAGGAATCAGAAATTTTGATTGTTAGCTTTTTCCAACGCTTGATTAAGCGAGTCCGTAAGCAAAAATACCACCGTCAGCTTGGTAATTTATTGTTAGGTGATGATTGTGGAATTGTCCAAGATATACAGGATATACAAATAAAAATTATCGAGGGAGTAAAGGTATTGGCGAGTGCAGAATGTGTCTTTTATATCATCGAAAGCCCAGATCTTTATGATTACGAAGATAGCGTTTGGCTCTATCAATTCCGGGAAACTTTGCAAGAAGCATCTAACAGTCGAGATGTCAAACGCATGGTAGAAGCAGAAGAACCTATACGTCAACTGCTAGAGATTGATTTTCAAGCTAAATTCAAACAAACAATAGAAGTAAATTTTGGTTCAAGAATTATCAAAATGCTGAATAAATATCTGTTGTCGATGGCTGAAAATAAACGGCAATTGATTTGGCAGCAATCCGCTCGCGCTCGCGCCAACAAACGGCAAGCGATAGAAAAAGAGGCTCAAGCTAAAATCGACGAGCGTAACCAGAAGTTGAGAGAAGTGGAGCTAAAGATTTCCGACTATAACCAAGCTGTTGAAGGTATCAATAGCTGCTTAGAGGCTATGAAATTAGACGACTACAAGCTGGGTATAATACCGGAAGATAATTCGAGCGTAACATCAATTCTCACTAACACAAATTCTGTTGATTCAAATAACATCCCACCAGAATCGGCTTCCAGTTTCGACTCAGAAAATGATTCGAGTGCTACACAAAGTTATAGTGAGATAAATCCTGTAGAGTCAGATGACAGCCCCGAACCTGAAGCGAGTGCCAATCAGCTAGCGCGACCTAATTACCAGGCTGCTCAATCCGAAAGTTCCAAAAAATTAGAGAGGGGTGAACTTGTGGAGGGGAGAGTTACTAAAGTCACGCCAGATGTCGTAGTCGTCGATTTGAATGGTACAGTTGGGTTGCTCCACATAAAGAACGTTAGCGACGCCTTTGTTAAATCTCTCCCGGATCTATTTGAGGAAGCTCAGCTAATCAAGGTAATGATTGTTACACTGAATGATGATAAGGGTCGGATTTCTTTGTCTACTAAGGTTTTGGAAAATTATAAGGGGGAGATCCTGGAAAATATGGAGCAGGTGATGGCTGATGCAGAGGCTCGTGTTCCTAAAGCCCTTAAAAAACTGCCTAAGCCATAAGCATTTGTACAGGGGCGTATTGGCAATATGCCCCCACATAACCAGCCTGGAAGTGTCTGATTTTATAATCTCTACCAAAAATGTCTTTGACGAGAAAAACTCCGCGAATTTTAATTCCACCAAAGGTGAGAAAACTTGTTTTTGAGCGCGATGAAAATTGCTGCAAAAGCTGCTGCAGAACAGACCAAGAGACTAATCTTACGATCGATCACATCATTCCCTTAGCTCTTGGAGGCTCAAATGACATCAGCAATCTGCAAACGCTTTGCTTCGATTGCAATAGACGAAAAAAAGACCGTATTGACCCCCGGTTCAAGCGTAGATTCAGCAAATGAGAAGGAAAAAGTATGCCTGAAACAACTCCTAATTATTCGCCTGCTATCTTGGGTACAAGCATAGCTGTTTTATGGTTTATTCATACAGGATTATCCATTGGATTTAGCAAACAGTATAATAATTATTTATCAAAATCGAGCGATTTTTTTAATAAAAAACCGATAATATTACCTTCATTAATAGTGTTAATATCTCCGTTTATATTGACTCGTCTTGCGCTGCCTGAGTATGAACTAACCGGAGCGTTTAAACAAGTTTTATCAATATTTACTTTTCTTCTAGGTGTAGTGATTGCCCGGGGAAAAGAAAAATCCGACTCAATAAAAAGAGATAAGATTTTAGCAAACTCTCTTTTACTAGAGTGCTGGGAGAACCTTAAGATATTGAACACAAATACAACAAGAATTCAAGAGAAAGTCGATTCTCCCTTATTAGTATTAAATCTCATTAAACTAGAATCTCTAGTTAATCTTATTGCTGAAACGCAAGAAGTGAATTCAATTAAATTGGTAAAACTATATTTTAATACAAAAAAATATATTCAGCCTCTGAAACTTCTCAACTCTAAAATTAGAAAATACAACGCTCAACTCTCTAAAAAACTTGCTAACTCTCCAGAAGACTCCCAAGAATTACTACCTCAAATTTCTGAAATCCGAGAAAAAATATTGAAAATTATAAAGGTTTTAAGTAGCTTTTAGACTAATTAGCGACGACAGCAAGGGGAAAAAATCAGAGATTCGCGCAAAATATAACACGATTCGCCTAGCAGCAAAATTGCGCGAAATGGGGATTAATCCTGATGAGGTGTGATTATTTTTAGGTTGTTAAATGGGGTGCGATTCCCTTCGGGATAGCTTCGCTGGCGTGTACTTTTTAAACAGCAGAAATATCAGAAACCCCAAAAGGGATCTCGCACTTTCGATCTCCTCACCCCATTGTTTATATTAAGATTTCCTTAATTGCTTTGATCTGGTACAGAAATCGGTGATACAATCAACAGCTTAGCTAGGGGTGCCCGAATATCCGGGCTGAGAAAACACCCTTAGAACCTGAGTCTGGGTAATACCAGCGGAGGGAAGCTGTTTATCAAGGAAATTAAATATGCGTACCGAATGGATCGCTAAGCGTCAGGGCCAGAGCAATGTATCTCAAATGCACTACGCCCGTCAAGGTGTAATTACTGAGGAAATGCACTTTGTTGCTAAGCGAGAGAATCTCCCGCCCGAACTTATCCGCGCGGAAGTAGCGCGGGGACGGATGATTATTCCCGCTAATATCAATCACCCGAATTTGGAACCGATGGCGATCGGCATTGCGTCTAAATGCAAAGTCAATGCTAATATCGGTGCATCTCCCAACTCTTCCAATATGGAAGAAGAAGTTGACAAGCTTAAATTAGCAGTGAAATACGGCGCTGATACCGTGATGGACTTGTCCACCGGTGGCGGTAATTTGGATGAAATTCGCACTACGATTATCAAAGCTTCACCAGTGCCGATCGGTACTGTACCAATTTACCAAGCTTTAGAAAGCGTTCATGGTAATATGGAAAGTCTGACGCCCAATGACTTTCTTCACATCATTGACAAACACGCTCAACAAGGCGTTGATTACCAAACAATTCACGCCGGAATTTTGATCGAGCATTTGCCGTTGGTAAAAAATCGGTTGACTGGGATTGTCTCTCGCGGCGGCGGCATTTTGGCGCGGTGGATGCTGCATCACCACAAACAAAATCCCCTCTACACTCACTTTAACGACATCATTGAAATCTTCAAAAAATACGATGTTTCGTTTAGTTTGGGAGATTCTTTGCGCCCCGGTTGCACTCACGATGCGTCGGATGATGCTCAATTAGCTGAACTCAAAACTTTGGGACAATTAACTCGCAAAGCTTGGGAACATGATGTGCAGGTAATGGTGGAAGGGCCCGGCCACGTGCCGATGGATCAAATTGAGTTTAATGTCAAGAAACAAATGGAGGAATGTTCGGAAGCACCCTTCTATGTTTTGGGGCCGTTGGTGACAGATATTGCGCCTGGGTACGACCACATTACCTCAGCAATTGGGGCGGCGATGGCTGGTTGGTACGGTACTGCAATGCTGTGTTACGTGACACCGAAGGAACACTTAGGATTGCCGAATGCTGAGGATGTCCGAAACGGGCTGATTGCTTACAAAATCGCGGCTCACGCTGCAGATATTGCACGGGGCCGTCCGGGTGCGCGCGATCGCGATGATGAACTCTCGAAAGCGCGTTACAATTTCGATTGGAACCGTCAATTTGAGCTGTCATTAGATCCAGAACGGGCAAAGGAATATCACGACGAAACTTTGCCGGCGGATATCTACAAAACTGCTGAATTCTGTTCAATGTGCGGGCCTAAGTTCTGTCCGATGCAGACTAAGGTTGATGCCGATGCTTTGACGGAATTAGAGAAGTTTTTGGCTAAGGAACCTGTAGCCCAAAGCTAATTGGATTAATTCGTAGGGTGGGCATTGCTCACCTTACTTAATCCTAAAGCTGTTTCGTTTCTTGTGGGGCGGCCATCCTGCCCGCTCAAAAGTAGGGTGCTGATGGCGCACCTTACTTAAGGTTAGATTAAAAGCAGTTTCCGAAAAGGAGAATTGCGATGTTCCCTTGCAGGTACTTTTTTGTTACCCAGGAATCCAGAATTTTATCGAGATTGGGAAGAGCAAAAAAAGTAGCTATTTGCTCTTTAGTTAATAGTTTGCCATCTTAGTCATGCCCAAATTCTTTATTTCGCCTTGTCGATATAAAACTCTTCATCAACTCAATTTCGTCTAAACTGCACTAGCCTCGCAAACCCAGTTTGCAAGAATGAAGAGAATTGCTACCGCGATAGTCAATTAGCGGCCTACCCTGTACTGGTAAACTAACTGAGCGTCGGGATTGATTTCGCTGCTTAAGAGGCATTCCGTTTCCCGATTCAAGGAACTAGCGGCGGCTTCAAACGCTAATCTCATGCCGCCTCTTCCTGAGAATAAGTCAATAAAACGGATTTTTTTCATGGCTATTAAGCCGGTGGTGAAAACTCATATTTTGTGCTATTTTTTAAGGGAGGCAGAGCCTCTAGATATTCATTACCAGGCAGAGCCTGGTAACGAGAAATATGGAGGCAGAGCCTCTAGATATTCATTACCAGGTAGAGCCTGGTAACGAGAAATTTTCAATTCGTAGGGTGCGTTAACGCCGTGTAACGCACCGCCAGCCTCATGCACCATTTGAGCTAGGTAAAAGATTTACCTGGATATGTTAGCTCGCGCTGTCTGTTGACACGTTGAAAGAATGCGGCGATCGTTTGCGCTAATTGTGCGAATAGAATGCAGATTTGTTAGCTGAGTATTGACTTCAACTGTTTGAATTTGTCCGCCTGACATGGTTTTCCCGTACAGTGTATTTCCCTCAATTTTACCAGTGAAGCACGCAAAGTCCGATCGCGGCGCGTAGATTGCACCAACGACGCGATCGTTCTGACGTTGAAACACGATATAGTTTTGAAGAACTTGGTTGGGCTGTGGCGAATCTCCGTACAGGTAAATACCATCTGGCAAAGCAGCAACATTAGTCTTAGATGGATTTTGTTGTGCTTGAAGCGGTTGTTGCTGAATCCCAACACCAATTAGTGTCAGAGGACAAATAAAGGCTGTTGCCAGTAGTTTCCATTTCCTTTTAATAGATGCAGGTAAAATCATTACTGCTTCTCCTTGCGCGTCATCTAACATATTAAAACAGTCTTCTCTAGTTAATATCTCGCTCAGGTTATAATTTCCCTCTGCTAAAATCAGCCGATTGGTAGAGATTCTGAACCTGAAAGCTTGCGCTTGCTTAGCACCGAAAACTTTATTTTCCCTTGTCCTGCAAGTGCCTGAGCTGATTTTGATAAAATTAGAGCAGGCATAGTTTCTAATGCCACCCCATAAAATACCGATCTAAGGTTGATGCCGATGCTTTGACGGAATTGAGAAGTTTTTGGCTAAGGAACCTGTAGCGCAAAGCTAGTTGATCGGGTGGGCGGAAATACTCGGATCACCCTTCCCAATTAACCAGGAGCTAACTTTTTGTTTGGTAGAGTACAAAACATTCTGAATAACTTCTAGAGCAACAGCTTTAACTACATTAATACTTACACTATTACCCAGTTGATGATAAGCTTTATCATCATTAGGATGCAAAATAAAACTATCGGAAAAACCTTGTAACCGCGCCGCCTCGCGGGGAGTAATCCTGCGGACTCGGTTATGAGAGTAAACTCCTAATCTATTAGCATCACTGGCAACAATTGTTACAGAAATTTTATGCAGATCGAGAAATTTATAGACTTCAAAGGAAAAGTTACCGGATACAGGTTTGTATTGATTGTTGTTCCGTTGCAGGTACTTTTTTGTTACCAAGGAATCCAGCATTTCATCGAGATTGGGATGAGAAAAAAAAGTAGCTATTTGCTCTTTAGTTAATAGCTTGCCATCTTGGTCAGCTCCAAATTCTTTATTGCGCCTTTTCAATATAAAAAGATTCATTAATTCAATTTCGTCTAAACTGCACTCGCCTCGCAAACCCAGTTCCCAAGAATGAATCGAATTGCCACCGCGATAGTCAATTAGCCGCCTACCGTGCAAGCGACTGAAATCATTGTTAACTATTTGTTTCAAGGCATTAACAAATTCTGGCGAACAATCATATTTTGGATCTGGATTGTCTTCCAAAATATCTGCAACTGTAACAGGTTGACTTAACGGGGAAAATAACGATAGCTGTTGATGACTAGAGGAATGCGAATCTTTTGGGCCTAAGTCAGAAATTAAGCCAAATTGGGGCGAAGCATTTAAAATTCCTACTAGGTAAACTCGGACACGGTTCTGAGGTAAGCTAAAGTTAGAGCTGTTAAGCAAGAAATAATCGAAGCTGTAACCTCGGCTTTTGATTTCGCCCTTAATAGTTTCGAGGGTTCTGCCGCCGTCGTGGCTGACAAGCCCCCGCACGTTCTCGAAAATAAATGCTTGAGGTTTAAAGGTATCAATTAACCTTGCAATCTCAAAAAATAGGGTGCCTCTGGTATCTCCAAAGCCCTCTTTTTTGCCAGCATAGGAGAAAGACTGACAAGGAAATCCCGCTAGTAAAATTTCATGTTCAGGCAGTTTGTCAATTAATCGGATGTCGCCTAAAGGTGTGTCGGCAAAGTTTTTCTGGTAAACTAATTGAGCGTCGGAATTGATTTCGCTGCTTAATACGCATTCTGTTTCCAGATTCAAGGAACGAGCGGCGGATTCAAAGGCTAATCTCATGCCGCCTATTCCTGAGAATAAGTCAATAAAACGGATGGTTTTCATAGCCTTATTCTCGCTGGTTAAGATTGATATCTTGCACTATTGTTAACATGAGGCAGAGCGAAAATATCTGCGTTACCAAGTTCTACCTGGTAACGAAGGGAATCGCACAAACTGCTATTTCTTGCTACTAATCCATTCCTTAAGATCGTTAATCGTAAAAACTGTTTCAAAGTCCAATCCAACAGATTGATAAAACTGGGCACCACCTTGCTCCCTGTCAATCAGCGACAACACGCGATCGACTTTATAACCCGCACCGCGCAACCGTTCCACCGCCTGCATCGCCGACTTACCCGTCGTCACCACATCCTCCAAAACCGCCACATTCGTCCCCTCTGGCAACAGCGGCCCCTCAATGTACGCCATTGTCCCGTGTCCCTTCGTCTCCTTTCTGACAATTAGCGCCGGAATCGATCGACCTTCCAGAGCCGAAACCACACTCACAGCAGTTACAATCGGGTCAGCACCCAAAGTCAAACCGCCCACAGCTTGCACCTCCGACGACAACATCGACAACAGCAAACGTCCCGTTGCCAAAGCACCTTCAGCGTGCAGCGTCACCGGTTTGCAGTTAATGTAATAAGAACTTTTCTGCCCCGAAGACAGCACAAAATCGCCTTCGCGATAGGCAAACTCGCACAACAAATCTAGAAGTCGATCGCGCAACACCTTTAAATCCGCAGCATCCATAACTCACACCCTATAAAAAACACAAATAATCCGCCGATAATCAGTTTATCAAAAAATTGGGTTGAAAATCCCGTCTTTCGCTTGACCGAAGGCATCCAGGATAAAAGCCCCCGGATTCATTCCAACGCGCCAACTCAGGACCGGTGAAATAAAAAACCTGTCTCCGATGAAACTTGCCCCCGAATTTATCCGTGGGGTCAATGCTTCAATTCTAAAATCTAAAATCTAAAATCTAAAATCGCTTGACGGCTTTTTGATAGAATACACATGGTTGTAATTCCCAAGGTGGGCGGTTGTGAAGCGGCTTTTAGTCGGCACCCTCGAACCTGAAAGCTTTTTAAAAGCAAAAAGAAGGGTAGCGAAAACCTTGTAAAACAGAGCTGGGGAATCAACGCATTCTCACCCACCAGAAAATCAATAATTTGTTTCAATCAAGTAGGGTGGGGCACACCCGAACTCTAGGTTCGTACCCTAGTACGCTTTTGGAGATAGACCCTCTGGGGTGGTTGTGAGTTAAGCTGGTCAATTGGTGCAATTGCACGGTTGAAAAGTTTGAGTATTGCCGAAAGGACGCAACATTTTAAGGTCAGTCGCTGAATTAAGAATCCCTGTCCTTTAGGTCAGGGAGTGTCAAAGTGGAATCGGAATTAATTAAGGAGGCCCAAATATATGAGTCAAAAGTTAAAAAGCCTGAGCGGCGCGTTGATTCTCGCTGTCGCCTCTGCTGCAATGGCATCCGTCAAACCAGCTCAAGCACAAACAGAGCGATTTCATCCAATTGCCGACGACTTCAACCGACAATTTTTTCAAGCTTCAGGAGACTTTTACCACAACGTCAGCTTGCAAGGTTACTTGGGCGACTATTTAGGCATCGGTTCCCCCAGCGGCGTCGTTGCCTTTCCCGAAAAAGAAATTGAGCGGGATGCTAGTCGCGTCAACGGCTTCTACCGACGAGTAATGCAGCGGCAAGTTTCCAGCGATCCGATTCTGCGCGTCCCAGATGCCGTCAATCCCTTCGATGCCTCAATCATGGCACTGCCTCCAGCTTGCCAGCTAGCACCTCAACCGAGCGGCTGTTTCCCCACTCCCGCCGGACTCCAAGATCAGTTTACACTTCCAACACAGCAGGAAGGTTCACCGACTGATCAAGGGCCCGTTAGAGGACTTTATCAAGTATCGCCCCCTGGCAAAAATTAATCGATCGACAGTTGCGAGTTTTGAGCCGAGGCGGGTTTACTCTCATCTCGGATTTGTATTAGAGAGAAAGTCTGAACCCGCCCCAAAAATTCATGTTTTGGCAATCCTTTCGGTAAACGCGCCACTGGCTTTCTTTTAACTATCGCGGTTATTTTACAGGACTAAATATTATCCAATATTTATCGAACAATGCTGCCGTCAGGCATGATTGTTCCTTTCAAAATAGCTTCCCCCAAAATCGCTCCCGCCAAGTTCGCTCCCCTAAGATTTGCCCCGGTCAAATTCGCCCCTCTCAAATCAGCTTTGCCAAGGTTTGCCCACCGGAAATCTGCCGCGCTCAACTGTGCAAAACTGAGATTTGCCCGGAAAAGATATGCTCCAGTGAAGTGAGATTCTCCGAGGTTAGCTTTAGAGAAATTAGCTGCATAGCAATGTGCTTCAATCAATTCGGCTTGAGTCAGATTAGCTTGACTGAGATTAGCACAGTTGAGGTTCGCGCCCATCGCATTAACTCGAAACATCACCGCACCGATTAAATTCGCATCTGCGAAATCGGTTTGTTGGAGATTTGCACCGCTAATATCCGCCCCAATTAAATTAGCACCGCTCAAATCAGATCCTCTGAAGTCAGCCGCTTGGAGGTTGGTTCCCGTTAAATTAGCTTTAATTAAATTAGTTTCGAGCAGTTGCGCTCCAGCAAGATTTGCTAAACTGATGTTGGATTCGGCGAGGTTGGCCGCAATTAATTTAGCCTTAAACAAATCGGTCTTAAAAAGGTTAGACCGCCAAAGATACGCACCTCTGAGATTTGCTTCGGCGAGGTTAGCTTCGCTGAGATCCGGTTCTATATTTGGGTTGAGAGTTCTCCATTCAATCCAAGTAACTGCACCTTTTTTTAACAGCGCTAAATGCTGTGTATTTGCCATAATTGCATCTCCTTTAACGGCTATTCCTTGCGACCAAAAATTGTTGGATTTTCTCGACCCGTCACGTTTTCCACCGCCGCAATTGCTGCCTGGGAACCTGCTATAATATCTCGTTCTGCGCCGCCGAGGTACAGCCGTCCGAAACTGCCTACAGCCTGAACCTCTAAGATGTTAATAGATGCGCCTTTTTCTGCTTCATTGGCCGCCAGCGCTGCATAGGCCGCCGGTTCTACTTCTAATACGTAAAGCGTTTGTCCCGCCAGCAGCAACTGTCCGCGGCGGGTGCGGTTGATTAATTGTGTTTGGTGGGGGTCAATGTTGCGAATAATTTGACTGGAAATCACTCGCGGTTTGATACCTTCTTCTCTGCGGACTCCCATGAATTCTAGAATTGCTTTGCCTGCGGCCCGCGTTTCCCCCTGCTGGCCCGAGTGTACTTCCAGAAGGCCGTACAAGCGTTCGACTATCTGCACTCCTGGGCGCACGGAGGCAGATTTGAGGGCGACATCGGTAATTCGGTTAATTTCGATACCGGGGGAGATTTCTATCCACAGCGACGCATCCCCCGGCAGCGGCAAGAATCCGGCGGCGATGGTGCCGATGTATGCTGCGTGCTGCGGCTGCAAGTTGTCTAGAAATACGTAGCTGCGTAGCTCTATACCCAAAAGTTTTTATCTCCGTCGATCGAGTTCCAACACTTATCTGTGCAATATCTGAGTTTACCTTTTTTTGTAAACAACACCTTGTCTATTGTCGGGACTGCCGGAGTGCCTCATAACCGAGTGAGGTGCCAGACCCGCGATTTCTAGTGCCGGAGTGCCTCCGCGAGCAATCTTATATTTTGTGCGCCCGCTAAAAATTTGATATCAATCTCTAGTTATACGTAGAACCTAACAATGTTTACTGCTAGAGGTGGATTTAAATTTAAAAGCCAATCGATATAGTTGTGATAGTTAAAGATTTTAGCCAACAGAGAGCATTTGAATTATGAAACGTTCTGATTTATCCAAAGCAATCGGTGCAGGTATTATAGCTGCTGGTTTAGCCATAGCACCAGCTCATCTGCCTGCTTCAGCTCAGACAGATACAACTGGCGGTACTAACAACACTACAACCACCACCACTCCTCGCTCCGATGTCTACAATGCTGAAAGCGATCGCGATTTTGATTGGGGATGGTTGGGCTTACTCGGCTTATCTGGCTTGTTAGGTTTAATACCCAAAAAACGTGAAGAAAATGTCCGCTATACCACTACAACAGCCGATCGCGACCCAGCAGTCCGCACTGACTACCGCTAAGAATCGAGTCTTAGTGCTGTGGGCATCCTGCAGGGACAGGATGTTTTACCCTGTCCGACGATAGCCAATAATAATCAAAAAACCTCCATCTGTGGGGTTTTTTTATTGGAGATGATGCGCGATCGAACGACCATAAAATTGGTTAAATCTGAGATATGGCACTATTGTCAATAAGCTTTTTATGAACAGGCTTTCCGGCCTGTTCCACAAGAAAATTCACTTTTTGTGGAACAGGCATCTTGCCTGTTCCTGACAATGGTGCCACATCTCAGATTTAACCGAATTGAGATTATTAAATTCTTCCTTTCTTCTTCCTTTTTTCCTTCAAGTTCTTAGCGCCTTCGCGGTTCATTAAATAAAGACTTTTCAGACACAAAAAGAGCTTAAATAATGTTTTTGCCCGATCGATCGAGTACCTCCCCAATCGCCTGCACCAACTTGTCGGGGTCTAAAGGCTTACAAATGTGTCGCTGGAACCCCGCAGCCAGGGCCTGCTGATAGTCAATTTCTCCAGCATAAGCCGTGAGGGCGATCGCCGGAACCAGTCCCCCTTTGTCAGGCGCCAGAGCCCGAACCTGTCGCATCAACATATAACCGTCGGTATCGGGCATTCCAATATCGCTCAACAGCAAATCCGGCACAGACTGGGTTAAAAACGCCAAGGCATCGGCGGCGTTAGCAACTGCTGTCACACTTGCCCCACAATCCTCAAGCAGAAAAACCACTAAATCTCGCGCATCGGCATCATCATCCACCGCTAACACCTTGATACCGCTCAAATTGAAGGATTGGCCCGGCGACGCAGTTCCCACAGGACTTGTCGGAGATTGCACGGGCATCAGAGGTATCCTGACAGTCAAGGTTGCACCTTGTCCTTCGCCGGCACTGTCGGATTTCACCGTGCCGCCGTGGAGTTCGACGAGATGGCGGACGATCGCCAATCCTAAACCCAATCCGCCAAACTTGCGGGTAGAAGTGCTGTCAGCTTGCCGGAAGTAGTCGAATACATAGGGCAGAAAATCAGGTTCGATACCTTTTCCCGTATCAGTTACAGTAATTTGGGCCAAGGTGTCCACCCGATCGAGAACGACTTCGATTTTGCCTCCCGGCGGGGTGAACTTGACGGCATTTGACAGCAAATTCCAGACTACCTGCTGAAGTCTGCCCGCATCGCCCAACACCGGGCCGAGATTCGGTGCAAATTGAGTGCTGATTGGAATCGACTTGACTTCCGCCGCCAGACGCACCGTTTCAATAGCAGCGCCGATGACCCCGGCTAAATCCACAGGTGCAATATTCAAGCTGACCTTGCCTTGTAGAATCCCCGACACGTCGAGCAAATCTTCGATAAGCTGGGTTTGCAGTTTGGCGTTGCGCTCGATCGTCTCTAAGGCATAACGCTGCTTTTCCGGTGTCAAAATGTTCGATTGAAGCAGCTTCGCCCAGCCCATAATCGGGTTTAAGGGAGTCCGCAATTCGTGGGACAAAACCGCCAAAAATTCGTCTTTGACGCGGTTAGCCTGTTCTGCCTCTTCCCGCGCTGCCTTTTCCCGCGCTAGAAGGCCTTCCCGTTCCGCTTCTGCAACTTTTCGATCGGTAATATCGGTGTTGGTGCCACACCAGCGCATCACCTTGCCTCGATCGTCGCGAATCGGCACGGCGCGGGAGAGAAACCAGCGGTACGATCCGTCTTTGCCGCGCAACGGGAAAGTATCTTCCCAGAGTTCGCCTGTTTCAAGGCTGCGCCTAAATTTTTCGACAACGCGATCGAGGTGTTGTGGGTGGTGTACCTTTTGCCAGCCCCAGCCTCGCATTTCTTCTAGGGTGGTGCCGGTGTAGTCAAACCAGCGCTGGTTATACCAGAAAATCCCCCCTGCAGCATCTGTCATCCAGGCCAACTGAGCGATGTTGTCAGCTAGAGCGCGGAACCGAGCCTCGCTTTCGTGCAGCTCATGCAGGGCTCGCGCGTGCAGGATCACCGTCCAGAGGCGAGCCACCACTTCTTGCATCAGCCAAACTTCATCAGGCCGCCAGTGCCGAACCACCCTTGATGTCACCAGCAAAAGAGCCACCCAGCGCCCTTCCTGAAGGCAGGGAACATCGACCAAAGCGCGAATTGACACGGCACCGTAGTTATCGAATAAATGCGCTGTATGGGGGTAAGTAGCGATATCTGAGATGACAAGGGTTTGACCTGCCATAGAGAGAGCTTTCAGTTCTGGCGTCTTAAAGTCTGAGATTTGATAGGTGCCGACGGTGCTGGCGAGGTCGGACTGGTGCCAGTCTTGCTGGACAATTGCCCGATCGGCTTCTACATCGATTTCGTGCCACACGCAGCGATCGACCTTTAAATATTCTCCCAGACTTTTCATGGCTTCCCACAACATTTCTGCGGGGTTGAAGCGCTGCCGCAAGCGGGCTTCGAGATCAGAGAGAAACTGCTCGTTGAGTTGGGCTTGTTTGCGATCGTGAATATCAGTATTCGTGCCGATCCACTCGACAATCTGGCCCGCTGCGTCGCGAATTGGCACGGCGCGGGACAAATGCCAGCGTTCCATTTGGTCTGCTGCCCGCCGGAGGCGCAGCTCAACTTGATAAACTTCTCCGCTGATTAGACATTCTTGCCAGCGGGCCCAAGATTCTGCCAAATCCGAGGGCGGGACTAGGGATTCCCAATTGCTTTGAACGGCTTCCTCGTAAGACATTCCCAGATATTCCAACCATTGTTGTTGATTGGTAAAGCGAATTTCCCCGGCGGAACTTACGTTCCAAATCAGGTGGGGCAGCGACTCAGCCAGGAAGCGAAAGCGGCGGTCGCTTTCTGCTAAGCTTTCTTCTGCTCGTTTGCGATCGTCAATATCAATCCCTATCCCGGCCCATTGCACCACCTTTCCCCCCCTGTCTTTGACGGGAACAAGTCGCGCTAGATGCCAGCGATAATTACCATCAAACCTGCGTACCCGACACTCGAATTCGTAGGCTTCCCCTGCTGCAATCGCAGGAGTGCGCGTGGCGACAACTGCTGGCAGATCATCAGGATGAAATAATTGCAGCACCGGTGCAGCCAGCGGCAATTGTGCTGGGCTCATGCCCGTATAGGTTTTCCAGTGTTGGTTGGCAAACTCTAACCTGCCGTCGGCGGTGTTGATCCACATTAATTCCGGAACCCCATCGGCGAGGGTGCGGTAGAGATTTTCGCTGTGTCGCAGTGCTTCTTCTATTTGCCGGCGCTCGGTTTTGTCCTGCATAATTTTCAGGAAACCTTGCACCTCGCCGGCTGCGTCGCGCAGGGGTCTCACCAGCCCGCTGCCCCAAAAGCGACTGCCGTCTTTGCGGACGTGCCAGCGCTCGTTTTCTGCCTTTCCCTGAGTCAGGGCGATGTGCATTTCTGCTTCCGGCTTTTTGGCTGCAGAGTCTTCTGGGGTGAAGATGATTCGTCCGTGCTGCCCGACGATTTCAGCTTCGGAATAGCCCAGCACTCTCTCGGCCCCTGCGTTCCAACTGGTAACGTGTCCGCCGATGTCGAGGGTGATAATGGCGTAGTCTTTGGCGCTGTCGAGAATCAACTGCAGGTGGGTTTCACGATCGCGCAGTGCTGCTTCTGTTTTTTTGCGCTTGGTAATGTCGCTGGTGAAGCCGACAACTTTGGTCACTTCACCTTGCTGGTTGCGGATCAAACAGCCGCGTTCCCAAACATCGATCCAGCGCCCGTCTTCGTGCCGGACTCGGTACTCGATTTCATAGCGATCGGGAATATTCAAGATTGATTGCCCCCCGGCTTGGATGCGTGCCAAATCGACGGGATGGATGCGTTCTCTCCACCACTCTGCTGTTGCGGGTGCATCCTCTGGGCAGACACCGACGATCGAGCACAGTCCCTCGGAACGGTAAACTGAGTTTGCTACCAAATCCCACTCAAACACCATGCCGTCGATCGCTCTTGTAGCTAACTGAAAGCGGTTGTTGCTTTCTTCCAAAGCGAGTTCGGCCTTTTTGCGATCGGTAGCATCAAATAATACTCCGATAAACCGCACTGCTTCGCCTGCCGCGTCGTAGAGATAGCGCCCGAACGCTCTCAACCAGCGGATTTCTCGTGTGTCGGCCCGGATGATCCGGTATTCGGGGGAGTAGAGCGTTCTCGTTTGCCGAGCTGTTTTGGCTGCTTGCATGACTTGCTTTAAGTCGTCTGGATGCACGCACTTTTCCCACACATCCGCGCTTGCTTCGCCGCCCGGTGTCTGTTCGCAGCCCAAAATGCTGAAATGGGTCGCCGACCAAATTACTCGATGTGTTCGCACGTCAAAATCCCAGGTTGCCATGCCTGAGCCTTCGATGGCGACGCTCAAACGTTCTTCGCTTTGTTTCAAGGCAATTTCAGTTTGTTTGCGATCGCTGATATCTGTCAGGGAACCCACGGCCCGCACGGGATTGCCTGACTCGTCCCAAATTGCTCGCCCTCTGGCTAAAACCCATTTGTAGCGCCCGTCCCCACAACGGATGCGGTACTCGCAGCAGTAATGTGAGGTTTCTCGATGCAAGTGCTGCTGCCAATTGCTTTGCATTATCTCCACATCATCGGGATGAATGTAGCTCAAAAATTGGCTGAAGTTTTTGACTTCTTCGGGCCCACGTTCCAAAATCTCTAAAAAGCGATCGCTCACTACAGAGCAATTTGTTTGCAGGTTGTGATCCCAAATGCCGTCGTTGTTGCCGGCACAGGCTAGCTGCCAGCGTTCTTCGCTTTCTCGCAAAGCTTCTTTGGTTCGATCGGCGCGATCGATTTGTAGGGCGGCAACGGCAAAGTCTGCTAGGGCGATCGCAATCCGCAAGTCTTCGGCATCGAATTGGCGATCGGAATCGTGAGATACAATCCATATTGCCCCCAGCGTTTGATTTTCTGCTTGCAGCGGCACAACTAACGCTTCGGCGATCGGCTTTTCTAGCTGCTGTAAGTCGGTGAAGTATTTTTCTGGAGCGAAGTAAAGCTGGGGAGTTTGGCGATCGAGACCGACTCCCGACAAACGCAATGTGCGGGGTGTGTTTCTGTGTTCTGCGGCTTCCCACGCGCCCGCCAAGGCTTCCCACCGAAAGATTTGTTCTGAACTGGCATTTTCTTCTAACAAGCAGACTCCGACGCTTCCTGCGTCGCACAAATCTTGAGCGATCGCAACCAGTGTTTTGAGCAGCGTGCGGGGGGAGGTTGCCAGTTGTCGGGCCAGCGTTTGCAGCGCTCGGTTTTCTGCTTTGCAATCGTGGGATCGAGGGATGCGGCGCGACAGTTCATCGGCGATCGGAATGTCGGTTAAATTAGTTTGTGGGGTTTGCCAAGCTTCCATCAATTAGTCATCTCTACGTCTTTCGGTCTGAGCTGGCGAGCGTATATTATCAGCGCCCTCTTAAAGCATCTGCTATATTATAGGCTCTACCCACATACAGAATATGCGCTCTATCTGGGAAATTACTTTTTAGTTTTCAGGCTAGGGCGTGTTTTCTCTCCCCAGAATTGCCTTAAATTGTAGGTTGGGTTGAGGAACGAAACCCAACATTTTTCGTAGATTTGTTGGGTGGCGCTACGCTTAACCCAACCTACAGAATAGGCAAGAAAACACGCTCTAGTTGACTGCCTTGGTTGCCTATGCTCTTGCCGCCACCTTATGCACAATTTTATTCCAGAATCGCGCTTTTTTCCATATCTGACTTGGACAGAAATTGAGTCTATGCCGGATAAGGAAAATATAGTTATCATTCAGCCGCTAGGTGCGATCGAACAGCACGGCCCCCATTTGCCTTTAATTGTAGATGCGGCAATTAGCGCGGCGGTGATAGGCAAAGCGCTGGCCAAGTTAGACGCAAATATTCCCGCGTATGCTTTGCCGCCTTTGTACTATGGCAAGTCGAACGAACACTGCCATTTTCCCGGTACAATTATGCTCAGTGCTCAGACACTTTTAACAGTATTAGGTGAAATTGCTGACAGTATTTATCAGGCAGGATTTCGGAAATTAGTGTTAATGAATGGTCACGGCGGACAGCCGCAGGTAGTGGAAATTGCGGCGCGGGATATTCATCAAAAATATCAGGATTTTTCGGTTTTTCCGCTGTTTGTTTGGCGGGTTCCGAATGTGGCTGCTGAATTATTAACTGCGAAGGAGTTGGAGTTGGGAATTCACGCGGGTGATGCAGAAACGAGTTTGATGTTGTCAATTTTGCCGGAACAGGTGAAAATGGAACTGGCTGTTTGCGAGTACCCGCAGGGTTTACCAACAGACAGTTTGCTGAGTATGGAAGGGAATTTGCCTTTTGCTTGGCTGACGCGAGAGTTGACACAAAGCGGTGTGTTGGGCGATGCGACGGCGGCGACGAAAGAAAAGGGAGCTCGTATTCTCGAATCTCTCTCTGACGGTTGGGCACAAGTTATCAAAGATGTTTACAAATTTCGCCAGCCGCGTAGTAATTAAAAATTAAGAATTAAAAATCAAAAATTGTTCTAATTTGTGTCAAAATGAGTCTAAGAAATTTTTTGAGTTGGAAAACTAACGATGAGTGTAAATTCTAAATTGCAGCGCGCTTTTGAGCAAGGTCGCGCCCTGAAAATTATCAGCGGTTTAAATAATTTTGATGCTGCCAACGTTGCGGCTGTCGTCAAAGCAGCGGATCTCGGCGGTGCTTCCTTTGTCGATATTGCTGCAGATCGAGATTTGGTATTGATGGCAAAACAGTTGACAAATTTGCCAATTTGTGTATCGGCAGTGGAACCGGAAAAGTTTGTGGCTGCGGTAGAAGCCGGCGCTGATGTGATTGAAATTGGTAACTTTGATGCTTTCTACGCAGAAGGCCGTCGCTTTGAAGCTGAGGAAGTTTTGCAGTTGACTCGCGAAACTCGATCGCTATTTCCGAACATCACTCTTTCTGTGACAGTTCCCCACATTTTGGCACTCGACAAACAAGTGCAATTAGCAATTGAATTAGTCAAAGCTGGGGCTAATATCATCCAAACCGAAGGTGGCACCAGCGCTCAACCAATTCACGCCGGCACATTGGGATTAATTGAAAAAGCAGCGCCTACTTTGGCTGCAGCCTTTGAAATTTCCCGCGCCGTATCCGTCCCCGTACTCTGCGCTTCCGGTATCTCCAGCGTCACCGCACCCCTCGCTATTGGAGCCGGTGCTGCAGGTGTTGGTGTCGGTTCTGCTGTGAGCCAACTTAATAGCGAAGTGGCGATGATTGCGGCTGTTCGCAGTTTGGTTGAAGCTTTGGCTTTGGTTTCGCGATCGCACTTGTCGGCTTCCATTTAATTAAGAAGGAAGTTCGGCAACGGATTCTGTAACGGATGTAACGGATGTCAGGGAGAAGGAAGAAGGATGTTCGGCAACGGATTCTGTAACCGATGTCAGGAAGAAGGAAGAAGGAATATTTTTTCCATCCCCACTCTCCCCTTCTCCCACTCTTCCCCTCTTCCCCTCTTCCCCTCCTCCCCTCCTCCACTCTTCCACTTTTCCACTCTTCCTTAATAATTGATAAACCACACGGCATAATCATCTAATAACTGATTGTTGCGGGAGGTTACATCAACTGATTCTAACTCAGATAAAGGCAACATAAACTTTTGGCGATCGCTGACGCGCTGCACTTCCACAAATATGCCTTCTTCCTGAAGCACCAAATCCTCCAACCGATTAATTGTGAATCTATCAGTATAAGAAGGTTGAGTTTTTTTGAGCCGTGCATATTCTTTTTTGCTGCCCCCACCCATTGTATATTCTTCTTCCCATTCAAACTCTTCTATGCCGGTAACGTGGCAGGGTAGTTGAATATTTTGCTTGATGTAATCTAGATATTTGACGGAATTTTTTAGGCTGAAATCAATATTTTTTGACCCCAAAATCTTGCTGATTTTAGTTTCAAATTGCGTATTATTAAATGGCATATTTTTATCGATATGCGCTAACATTTCTGGATCGAACCCCGCTCTCAATTCGGATAATTCCTCCAGCAGGCTCTGAAAGTCGTTGACCGGTTTCGGTCTTCTGCCTGCTACAATGGTTTCATCAAGCTGAACTGGAGGAAGTTCGGATGGTAAAGGAAGGGATTGGCTTTGATCGGGGC
Source organism: Microcoleus sp. T3_B1 (assembly GCF_036700445.1). NCBI lineage: Bacteria > Bacillati > Cyanobacteriota > Cyanophyceae > Oscillatoriales > Microcoleaceae > Microcoleus > Microcoleus sp. T3_B1. Next base: position 36,879 of record NZ_JAUBOX010000011.1, on the reverse strand, counting down.
GATCGTCCACTTTAGGCTTGTTAACTTTAGACTTGTTAACTTTAGACTTGTTAACTTTAGACTGGTTAAGTTTAGGCTTGTTAAATTTAGGCATCGCTCGGTCTCGCTGGCTCGGTTTATCAATAAAGTATATCTTGGCAGAAGTACATTCGTGTATGATAGGAGGAATCTGTAATGCAACTACTGAAATCACCTGATGAATCGCCAGTCTATCAAGGACAATTCGGCGAATTTACAATTACTCAAAACGATCGCACGGGAGTGTTGATTTACCGCGCTGGATTGGGGGTGGCGGCGCTGTGTTTTGCGATCGGCACTACTCTGGTGCTACAACAGGGCGACAACCCGATGGCAATCCAAGCTGTAACGCCTGTTTTTGCTTGTTTCTGGATAGCTTTAGGCGTCAGCTTAGCAACTATTCACATTTACATGATTGCGCTGCACCGAACACTACAGGCGTTTTGGGCGATCGGCGGCGCGGCAGCATTGTTTGTCGCCCTACAAAGCAGCCAACCTCTAGCTTTAGCAGTGTACGAACATCCCGCGACTTTGTGGGGAATTGGCTTTACTTTTGCGGCCTTAAATGGCATTTATTTTAAGGAAGCATTCTGCTTTAATCGCCTCGAAACTAAGTTTTTGACTCCGGGAGTTCCTCTCTTAATTTTAGGACATATTTTCGGTTTTTTGTCAGCCGAAAATGAACAATTTTTGCTGGCTATTTGGGCGGCTTTGTTTATCATCTTTGCTGTACGCAAGTTTTTTCAACCAATGCCGCAGGATATCGGGGATAAAAGCGTTTTTGAGTATCTGAAACACCAATAATTTGGGAATGAGGCATTGGGAATGGGGCATTGGGCATTGGGAAATTCTATCACTTTCCCACTATTTACCTCTTCCCCAGTCTCGCCGCATCTGCCTCCATACCCGAAAACATCTAGATCGAGTTAAAATGAGAATTCGTCTAATCCGCCGCCGAGAAATGTGGGCAGTTACCAGGGAAGGTTGGGTAATTGCTCTGATGGGGTTAATAATTGCAATGATCTTAATTCTCACAAAGATCCATCCATTTTTGGCGGTAAATGCGCCGATTAAAGCAGATATATTGGTTGTCGAAGGCTGGTTGCCCGATTATGCGATCGAAAGTGCGATCGCCGAATTCAAAAAAGGTGAATACAGCCAATTAATTACCACAGGAATTCCTTTAAATAAAGGTTACTATCTCGCTGAATATAAAAATTATGCCGAACTGACTGCCGCGACTTGTATTGCGCTAGGATTTGATAAAAATAAATTAGTAGCAGTACCAGCCGCGAATGTTTTGAAACACCGCACTGCAGCTTCTGCGATCGCACTTCGGGATTGGCTGGCTGCTTCTGCTATAAAAGTTGACTCAATTAATCTTTATTCTTTTGGCCCTCATGCCCGCAGAAGTTGGATTGTTTTCAAAGAAGTGCTGAATCCTGAGATTAAAGTCGGGATTATAGCGGCGGAACCGCAAGATTATAATTCCCAAGAATGGTGGAAATCGAGCGAAGGTTTTCGGACTGTGATCGGAGAAATTATTGCTTATATTTACGCCCGTTTTGTTGATTGGAAAACCTAGCCAGTAATTGTCAAATTTTCTCTTAATTCCCTTCGCGTTCTTCGCGCCTTCGCGGTTCGGAAAAAAATATTTATATAACAGTTTGAAATCCGTGTAAATACAGGACACGGCAGTGCTATTTCTGTACCAGGCTATCTGTGAAAATACAGGCCACGGCAGTGCCGTTTCCCTACCCAAGAAATAGAGGACACGGCAGTGCCGTTTCCCTACTATATTTAACCGAAGATGATAAAATTATTCTCAGATAAGTTGAGGGTAACTCGTTGCTAGAAGAACGCGCTTACTGGTTGGCATGGTCGCAGATTAACGGTATCGGGCCGATTTTGTTGCAAAGATTGCACCAAAATTTCAATAGTTTGGCAGAAGCTTGGACGGCAAGATCAGTAGATTTGATGCGAATCGAAGGCTTTGGCAAGCAGATAATTGAAACCATTGTGCAAGAACGAACTAAACTTAATCCTGAAGAATTTATCGAAAAACATCTTATAAAAAATCCCTGTTTTTGGACGCCTGCAGATCCAGATTATCCCCGCTTATTATTGGAAATTCCCAATCCGCCACCAGTGTTGTATTATCGCGGTTTAGTTGATGTAAAAGAGAATCAAGGAATTACGCCGACGGTGGCAATGGTTGGTACTCGCAGCCCTTCGGAATACGGCAGAAGGTGGACTCGCAAATTTAGTACGGCTTTGGCTAGAAGCGGTTTTACTGTGGTTTCGGGATTGGCTGCGGGCATTGATACAGAGGCTCATATAGGCTGTTTGGAGGCGGGAGGAAGGACTTTCGCAGTGGTGGGGACGGGAGTAGATATTGTATATCCTAAACAAAATGAGAGGTTGTGCGATCGCATTTTGCAGCAGGGATTGGTAATTAGTGAATATCCGGCGGGGACTCAACCGAATAAAACTAATTTTCCCCGCCGAAATCGCATAATTGCTGGCTTAAGCCGCGCTACAATCGTGATAGAAGCTCCGCATAAATCGGGTGCTTTAATTACTGCTTATCAAGCTAATGATTTTTGCCGGGATGTGTATGTTTTGACGGCAAGATTGGATGATGAGCGTTCGTTTGGGTGTTTGGAGTTGCTGAGTAAAGGTGCTCATCCGATTCTGCCTGGTCGCGATCGACTGTTAAGCGAAGACAGGTTGTTGGAAATGCTCGGAGCTATGCCAAAATTGGATAGAGCCGAGCAGTTGTCGCTATTTCCTCCAAATCCGACGGTTGAGAAGCAAGGGCCGCCGTTGGAGCCGGAATTGGCTAAGGTGTTAGGTGCGATCGTATCTGGGCCGATTTCTTTTGATGTAATTGTGGAAGCAGCGGGATTAGAAGCGGGAACAGTTTCTAGTATACTTTTGCAGTTGGAATTGTTGGGATTAGTTTCGCAGTTACCGGGAATGCGATATCAGCGGTGCTGATGTGAAAGAAAACTGGGCGGTTGAAACGGCGTCTACACAGACAAAATCCGCCTGCGCGGATTGAAGGCAACGGAGGACACGGCATTGCCGTTTCCCTACCCCAAAATAATCAATTTTCGTCGCTCGGATGTAAGCATCACGCGATCGATTGTAGGGACACGGCACTGCCGTATCCTGATTTCGGGTAACGGGTAAAATCAACCGGATTGGATGATGAAATTGCCCGATTGGGCGATCGGATATAACGATCGAGAACACGGCAATGGAGGACACGGCAACAGCGCAACTGGTGTCAACTTAAGGTAAAACCGATAGTCCGACAGGGAATGAATTCCCTGTCTCAAAGCTAAAGTCCTCGCTATGAGGACTGAAGAACTCATTAGTCCTCATAGCGAGGACTTTAGCTATTAGACAGGGGTTTCAACCCCTGGCTGGCGGACTGACGGATGAGCGAGAAGACTAACGGACTAAAAGCTTAAGTTGACACTAATGGGCAATGCCGTTTCCCTACCCAATCTCAAATCAATCCGAAATTAACAGCACTAATACTGCTAGCAGAAACACCATTGAGAGAAGCTAAAATCTCCCCAGTCTGTGCAAACCGGATTAAAGTTGCACCGCTATCTTGAACAATCGCCAATTGCGAGAAACTCAACCCGTTACCCAATACTAACAAGTCTTGACCGACTTCAAAATCATTAATCGTATCAGTACCGGAATTGGTAGAGAGTAGGAACTTATCTACTCCCATTCCTCCTACCAAAGTATCAATTCCCAAACCGCCATTGAGTAAATCATCTCCCTTACCTCCGTAAAGAATATCATTACCATCATCGCCGTTCAAAATGTCAGCACCACGGTTGCCAAATAAGGCATCATCACCGCTACTTCCCAGGATTGTATCGCTACCTTTGCCACCGAAAATAGTGTCATTCCCCAGAACTCCGTCGAGGGAATCATTGCCCCTCATGCCCATTAACACATTATTTGCGCTGTCGCCAGTCAGGATATCGTCGCCATTAGTACCGAGAATTGCATCCGGGGAATTGCTGCCCAAATCTGCATCGCCGCTGACAACAGGAGTGGCAATCCCAACAGGCAATACTACAGCTTCAATTCTGCTATCTAAAGCAGTACCAGTATTGTCAGCAACTAGCTGGGAAATAGGTTTATTTCCCGTACCAACTTCTTTGAATTCTTGAGTGGTTGGGCCCAAGGCTACTTGTTGGAGGCGGGCAAGTGATTCAGGAATTGATGTTCCTGTTGGGTTGGAGACAGCCGCATCAATGCGCTGATTGGCTGTTGCCATTACTGTCGCGGATTGCGATGTAATTTGGCTGACTGTTTGACTGTTGAAACTGGGGTCTATTTGCTGGATTTTCGCGGCTGTTTGCTGAATGATTGGTTCTAAGGCTGCGGCATTGCTGAGGTTTAAGACTGTACCGGATTGAATTTGAGCCGTAATTGAACTGACAACAGCTTTGACAATATCGGTATTGACTGCACTGGAAGCACCGTTAATCAAACCGCTGGTTTGGGTAATGAAGTTTTGGACTTTCACCATTTCGGATAAGACTTGGACGCCGCCCGGTTGATTGTTATTGGTCGCTAAGATTGGATCTAAGCTAGTTAGGTCAACATCGGCGGGGAGAGAAAGGGCGGCTTTGACTAAAGATTGCGCTTCTTCTTGTTCAATTCCTTTGTCGGTTAAGTCGGCGACTAAGCTGGTTAGGAGGGTGACTACACTAGAATCTGGGGGTGCGGTGACAGGTGTTTCTAGGGGTAAGCCGGTGGCGGTGTCAATGCCTCCTATGGCTACTAAATTGCCTTCTGATGGGTCGATTTCTCCGTTTTTGTTGGTGTCGAATGTCTCGAAGGGGATGTTGAGATTGAATTTACCGCCTGTATCGGTTGTGGTGGATGGTTCGTTGGTGTCGAGGATGCCGTTTTTGTTGGCATCGAGGAAGAGAGTTGCACCGGAGATATAACCGTCAATGACAGTACCTCCAAAGCGGCTGTCATTCATAATCAGTTGGATCGTATCGCTGGCAGTTGCACCGGCTCTGTCTGTTGCTGTTAACTTAATATTGAAATCTTGAGGTTGAGAATTTGTGCCATTGAAAGTGCGAGTATCTGGATCGAAAATGAGCCAATCAGGTAAAGGATCGCCATTTTCAAGAGTTGCTGTGTAGGTAAGCGTGTCACCTAGATCGGGATCTGTGAAAGTGTTGGACGGAAATTGGTAGTTGAATGTCGATGGGCTGTTGCTTACAGTTTTGGACTCGTAATGCCAAGGGGTTGTATCGGGGCCGTAGTTGAGGACAGGCGGGGTGTTGGGGTCGTTGTCCGCGATCATCACAGTAGCACTAGAGGACTCGCCTATCTGGCTGTTGTAGTTGCTGATAGGATCTAAGCTGATAAACACTTTTTCGTCGCCTTCTACTAGGTAGTCGTGGTTGACATCCACATCTATGTTGACGCTGCGCTTACCTGCTGGGATGGTGATCCTGTTGCTGCCAGACGGGTTGATAGTCAACGCCTGACGGGGTTGGGATGGCTGACGGGACTCGGAGTCGGAATACAATTGGTAATCTCCATACATACCGATACCTGGTGTGGCAGTACCGGGTATAGGAGTGTAGCTATTATCGGATAGATTATCGAACTTGTAGTAGACATCCAGCGGACCAGCTAGGCTGCCACCAGTACGGGTAATAGTGAATTTTCCAGGATTGGGTTCTTCGGGTGGAAAGATGGTTTCCGCAGCATTAGCATCCGTAGCGCTGATGGTAAGCGTTGGCTTGATATCGGGGGCTGTAAATGTAAAACTTTGTCCTTCAACAAACGGGGAACCAGCCCAAGCACTGTCGATCGCCTGTACACTCCAGTTATAAGTTTGTCCAGGGATTAAGTAATCTGGTTTTAACAGCCAACCAGGCGAGTAGTAGTTACTGCTGCTGTTGGCTTGGTTGGCATTTCCCAACTGCACTACTTGCCGAGTCCCATCATCCAGGGACATCGGGCCAACAATGTACTCTTTAATAGGGTCGCCACCGGCGGGATTGAAACGAGTAGTCCAAACTCGCAGGTTGTAGCTTAAACCCTGATTTGGAGTTTGAGCGTCGATCTGATTCCCCCATCCTGGGGGCAAACTTAAGATAACTCCTTCGGGAGTAATCTGAGGGAAATTGAAACCTTGAGTTTGAGGTGCAGAGGGTGGCGTGTTCGCATCAGGGGTGTTGTTGCGGTAGACTTTGACAAAGCTGCCACCGCCAACAGATGAATCATCTCTTGTCGTGAGTGCAATATCCAGTTTGTCATCTTTGTTGTAGTCTCCCCAAGAACCATTCGCGCTGGCAACATTATTAGGTAGCCCTGTATCGTCGATGGGTTGAAAATAGCCAGACTCATTTTGTCCGTAAACTTTGGGGAAATTGTAAACAGACGAATAATTTCGTTCTGTCAGCAGGATATCCAGCTTGCCATTGTTGTCGTAGTCTCCCCAAGTACCGGAACCAGCACCAAGCCCCCATGTAATTCCACGTTCCTCAAACGTAGTATCTCCTCCATAGTTTGTGTTTTGGAGCAGCAGCCTGGTAGAGCTATTAGGAATCGGCGACTGATACTGATTTAGACGCTGCTGTGTACCTGTAAGCAAGATATCGAGTTTGCCATCGTTGTTGGAGTCTCCCCATGCACCGTAATTAATAGGTTCGTTGGGGTTTTGATTTTGCAGCAATGGCTTGCTCTCTTCAGTAAAGCCATTGCCAGTGTTGCGATACAACTTTGCGACGTATGCTGAACCGGTATCGCCTGTCAGCAAGATATCTTGTTTGCCATCATTGTTGTAGTCTCCCCAAGCCGCATTGCCAATAACACCGGGCAAGTTTACCCCAGTCTCCTCCTCAAAGCTAGTGCCGTAGTTAAAGGGAATGCCACCGCCAAAGTCAATGCGTTCGTTACGGAACACTTTGGCGATGTAGCCTGAACTCGTATCGCCTGTGAGTACGAGATCCTGTCTGCCATCATTGTTGTAGTCTCCCCAAGCTGCGGAACCGTTGAACAGACCAGGCAGGTTTGCCGTGCTTCGCAAAAAGAAATTGGGGTTGATCTGCTGGGTTTGGTAAGAAGGGCGCAGATTGTTCTCAATCTTTTGGTTCACGTACAGTGTGGTGATGGGGATGTAACTCGGCGTAGCATAGGGGTTGGTCTGTGTTGGATCAGTTCTTACACCTGTGAGCAAGATATCGAGATCACCATCATTGTCGCTGTCACCCCAGGTAGCAGAAGGCTTGGAAATATGCTCCTTCCCATTTTCCTGAAGTACACCTCCGTAAACGGGAGGCAGCCCTATATCAATTGGTTTAAAGCCTTGATCACCTTCGTTGCTGTACACTCTGGGGATGTATTGCGATCGGGGAAAAGATTGATAATAGTTGTTTTGTAAACTACCTCCTTCCATCACCAACAGATCCAAATCGCCGTCATTGTCGTAGTCTCCCCAGGCATTAGGGCCGACAAAACCAGGTATCGTCAGATCCGCGAGTTCGTTGGTGAATACTGGGTGGTCATCCGCTTCCCCCCCATGCCGAGCCTTAGAGTCCGTTATTCCCAAGGGAGTTTCGTTAGAGCTCGGTATTCTGATCGGGAATATGTTTGTGCCGCCTGTTCCTGTAGTGACTGGCGGTTGCGGATTGACGACTACTGGCGGATTGACGACTACTGGCGGATTAACAACTACTGGCGGATCGACGACTACTGGCGGATCGACAACTACTGGCGGATCGACGACTACTACCGGATCGACGACTACTACCGGATCGACGACTACTGGCGGATCGACGACTACTGGCGGATCGACGACTACTACCGGATCGACGACTACTACCGGATCGACTACTACCGGATCGACGACTACTACCGGATCGACTACTACCGGATCGACGACTACTACCGGATCGACTACTACTGGCGGATCAACGACTAATGGCGGATCGACGACTACTGGCGGATCGACGACTACTGGTGGTGCAGTGTCGTTATCCGTAATCGCCACTGTCACCCCTGGAACCACGACCACATTATACTTAGCATCACCCCCACTCACACTGTGAGTGATAGTACCGCTGTGCGCGCCTTCGACAATCGTATCGTCAACAGCTTTCACCGTAACGGATTGAACGACATTCCAGTTATCGGTAGTGAAAGTGATAGGCGCGATCGCCTCTATCTCATTACCTGTTGTGAGAGTGATAGTTACAGGGGCGATCGGCTGCGATGTTAATTTGATGCCATAACTGCCATCCGCGCCACCTTCTGTAGCCGTTGTTTGCGTGGGAGAAATGCTGACACCTGCTGTCTCGTTGTCGGTAATCGCTACATTGACATCCTGAATTGTTGTGCCGCTATACTTAGTGTCTGTACTGGTAACAGTGTGAGCGATCGTGCCGCTGTGCGTGCCTTCGGCTTTGCTATCGTCGGTAGCGGTGACTGTGACTGTTTTGGCAACATTCCAATTCGTGCTGTCAAAGGTAACAGGCGCGATCGCATTTATTTCACTTGGGGCATTAAAGTTAATGGTAACAGGCGCGATCGGCTGGCTGTTGAGTTTGACTGTATAACTGCCATTCGCCCCGCCTTCTGTAGCAGTTGTGCTCGTAGGTGTAATGCTGACACCTGCTGTCTCGTTGTCGGTAATCGCTACATTGACATCCTGAATTGCCGTGCCGCTATACTTAGTGTCGGTACTGGTAACAGTGTGAGCGATCGTGCTGCTGTGCGTACCTTCGGCTTTGCTATCGTCGGTAGCGGTGACAGTGACTGTTTTGGCAACATTCCAGTTAGTGCTGTCAAAGATAACAGGGGCGATCGCATTTATTTCACTTGGGGCATTAAAGTTAATGGTAACAGGCGCGATCGGCTCCGACGTTAATTTGAGCTGATAACTGCCCGCGGCCCCGCCTTCTGTAGCAGTTGTTTGCGTGGGAGAAATGCTGACACCTGCTGTCTCGTTGTCGGTAATAGCTACATTTACATCCTGAACCGTCTGACCGCTATACTTAGTGTCGGTACTGGTAACAGTGTGAGCGATCGTGCCGCTGTGCGTGCCTTCGGCTTTGCTGTCGTCGGTAGCGGTGACAGTGACAGTTTTGGCAACATTCCAGTTAGTGCTGTCAAAGATCACAGGGGCGATCGCATTTATTTCACTTGGGGCATTAAAGTTAATGGTAACAGGGGCGATCGGCTCCGACGTTAATTTGAGCGCATAACTGCCATTCGCACCGCCTTCTGTCGCAGTTGTTGCCGTGGGAGTAATAGAAACACCAGCGGTATCATCGTCCTTATTGCTGAGGCTAACATCCGTTACATCTTTGTTGCTGTAATTCGGATCTGTACTAACAGTAGCCGCCGTGACAATGGTGTAATTAATATCGCCGTCACCAATGCTATCGTTAAGCCCTGTTACTGTCACCGGCTGCGCTGTATCCCAGTTAGCAGAAGTGAATGTTAAACTATTAGTTGAAACAGTTCCTTCGGCAACATTGTCACTGGTCAAACCGATAGTCACATCAGCAGTCGGCTGAGTATTTAGAACCACAGTAAAGTTGGCCTTGGTGCCATCTTCACCAGTAATTAATCCCGCCGTCGGATTCACCGTAATTCCCGGAGTTTCGTTATCACTGTTGGTGACGGTGACATCATCAGGATCGAGGTTACTGTAATTAACATCGGTACTCACAGCAGCAGCCGTGACAATCTTGTAAGGTATAGGGCCATCAGCTACTAAATCGTCAACACCACTGATCGTTATTGGTTGCGGTTGATCGTAGTTAGCGGTAGTGAAAGTTAAGCTATTAGTTGAAACTGTTCCTTCTGCAAGATTGTCACTCCTCAAACCGATGGTTACGTCAGCAGTTGGTGCAGCGTTTAATTTGACTGTAAATTCTGCCTTACCGCCAACTTCTGTGGTTGATATTGCCTTTGGAGTGACAGTGATGCCGGCAGCGTCATCATTTTTGATAGTAGCCGTAGCGGTAGCCGTCGCAATAGTCGGTGCGCCACCGGGTGAAACTGAATTTGATAAAGTAATGGCAACAGTTTCATCCGGTTCTATATTGCCATCTCCCAACACATCCAAAGTAATAGTTTTGGATGTTTCACCCTCTGCAAAAGTGATTTTGCCAGTGGCAGCCGTTGCGCCCGAAGTGCCGGCGATATTGTTGTAATCAGTGGCGTTGGTCGCAGTGCCGGTAATGGCATAATCTACGGTACTCCAAAGTTCCGTGCTACCGCTGCGAGTAATAGTAAATGTGGCAGGATTTTTGCCGGTATTGCCTTCGGTAATGGTGGGATTGTCGGCGACAATTGAGTAAGAACTATTCCTATCCAATATAGCCACTTTCGCTTGACTCGTACCGCCGACAACACCGCCTGTAATCGCACCCAAATTGAGAACTAACTGTTCGTTACTGTCAACGATATTGTCAGCTTTAATAGTTACTGCAATATTTTGGGTGAGAGTAGTAGTGCCGGCAGAGAAAGTAAGGGATGTAGTTGAAATAGTGTAGTCTGCATCTTGAGTAGCTGTGCTACTGGGGTCGATGACAATGGGTACATTTAAATCAGTTAAGGGAGTGCCACCGCTGATAGTAACCGGGACATAAATTATTGTGTCGGTCGTGCCTTCAGTGACGTTGTAAGTGTTACCTATTTGGGGAGGAACGAAGGATACTGTAGTGGGTGTATTCAGCAGCACCGAAACGTTGTCTGAACCGTTATTCGCTACTGCAAAATCCGGGAGAGTATCAGCATTAAAGTTGCCTGCAATAATGGAAGTTGGATCTGTGCCCGCAGCAAAGTTAATGGGTGCACTAAAACCGCCATTGCCGTTGCCTACTAAAATTGCAGCGCCGCTGGTTCCTGTTACTGCTAAGTCAAGTCTGCCATCTCCGCTAAAGTCTTTCACCACAATGCCGTTAAGCCCTGCCCCTGCGTTAACAGTAGTAGCCGGGCCAAAGCCGCCAGTGCCATTTCCCAATAGAATTGACACACTGTTAGAACCGCCGTTAGCTGTGGCTAAGTCGAGGAAATTATCTCCGTTAAAGTCCCCAGTTGCGATCGCATTTGGATTTTGCCCAGCCCCAAAATTAGTAGCTGCACCAAATCCGCCCGTGCCATTTCCTAACATAATTGAGACATTATTAGAGAGGCTGTTGGCAACGGCTAAGTCAGGTAAACTGTCAGCATTAAAGTTCCCTACAACAACGGAACCAGGAATCGCACCAACATTGAAATTAGTGGCAGCGCCAAAGCTGCCAGCACCGTTTCCCAACAAAATTGAGACACTACCCGTACCTTGAGGGTTAGCATTTACCACTGCTAAATCGAGGAAAGTGTCGCTGTTAAAGTTCCCGACAGCTATTGAAGAGGGAGTGTTACCCACACTAAAGGTGCTGGGTGGACTAATGAGTCCGCCCGTGCCATTTCCTAACAGAATTGACACACTGCTATTACTGCTATTTGCTACTGCCAAATCGGGGAAATTGTCAGCGTTAAAAAGTCCTGATGTGACGAAAACAGGATCCAAACCTACAGCCAATTGGGTAACTGTTCCAAAATTGCCATTTCCATCTCCCAACAAAATTGAAATGTTTTCGCTTGATAGGTTGGTCACTACCAAGTCTGGAAAGGTATCAGCGTTGAAAAACAATACATTAATACCTTTGGGATTTGTCCCCGCGCCAAAATTAGTCGCATCACCAAAACTATTCAAAACATACTCGTAACCCGCTAACACTTCGGCTTCAAATACCAGCGGCGTTTCTCTTGAACCGGTTCTGACTTCCAGTTCCCAGTCGCCGCCTTTTGCTACACTTCCGGTGAGGTTTTTGGAAGCGGCAACATTGGTATTTGTCAGTTGGGCAATGCGTTGGATGAAGGCTACACCGTCTATATCTCTGGCGTGTCGATCATCTATGGCGTATTCATTATCTATGGCGTATTCATCCGATCCGCCAGGGAATGAATTCCCTGTCTCATAGCGAAAGTCCTCTGAAGAGGACTGTTTATTGAGTTTGTTTTCAGTCGGTTTCAACCGACTTGAGCTTTGAGCCGGGGAATTCATTCCCTGGCGGACTTTCGGGTAAGCAGTCGGTTTCAACCGACTTTCGCTTTGAGACAGGGAATTCATTCCCTGGCGGACTTTCGGGTAAGCGCGAGGTGATGATGCGACATTACAACCGTAAATGAGAATGTCCGCATCAACACTTAAAGCACTCCGCCACTGCTGCAATTTCTCGGAATAAGTTTCCACATTATCTGCACTCAAGCAGCCATTACCCAATTGCAAGCTGCCCGGAGCACCGTGAGAAACTATGTGAATGCTGTCAATATTGGTACGAAGAGCTAAAATATCAGTAATTTGGTCGATCGCATCCCGGTTCCCATCCAAAACGACTACTTCCGTACCCGGTTTTACCCCAGCAATCAAACTTTGATAATTTTCTACTTTAGTATCGATAAAGGCGATCGCACTTGGTGAAACTTGATTATTTAAATTTGACATAATGCACCTACTAATAGCTAAAAAAAGACAATAGTTTCCCTGTTTCGCGACTTGCATCGGAAACTATTTCTGAAGGTTGTAGTAACCATAACTGTTTTTTTAGAGAATATCTATAAAGTTTTCTTCATAAACACCTTTTTATTTAAAGTTTTGATAAAGATGGGGAATTTTATTAAGTAATATTACGGGTTAGCCAGCGCGATGTGGATGAGATAACACAAAAACATTTCAATAGCAAGTATCATTATACTGAAATATTTTAGTCCCCGTGCAGAGTATGGGAAGGAGAATATAGGAGTAGAGGTTCAGAGGTTTAGTACCAGAGTTCGATCGATTGGTGGAAGACGCTGTGCGATCGCCTCTGGGCCGATTTCTTTTAATACAATTGTGGAAGCATCTCGATTAGAAGCGGGAACAGTTTCTCGTATACTTTTGCAGTTGGAATTGTTGGGATTAGTTTCTATGAGACAGGGGTTTTTAACCCCTGTCTTACTCTCGCGCTCACGAGTTTCTCGGAAGGCAGAAATCTGGGTAATAAACCCGAAATCGCTCTTAAATCAATCCGAAATTAACGGCACTGATACTGGTAGCCGAAACTCCGGCCAGAGAAGCTAAAATCTCCCCGGTTTGTGCCAACCGGATTAAAGTTGCACCGCTATCTTGAGCAATTGCCAATTGCGAGAAACTCAACCCATTACCCAATACTAACAAGTCTTGACCGACTTCAAAATCAGTAATCGTATCAGTACCGGAATTGGTAGAGAGTAGGAATTTATCTAATCCCATTCCTCCAGTCAAAGTATCCATTCCCAAACCGCCATTGAGCAAATCATCGCCCTTACCTCCGTAAAGAATATCATTACCATCATCGCCATTCAAAATGTCAGCACCACGGTTGCCAAATAAGACATCATCACCGCTACTTCCCAGGATTGTATCGCTACCTTTGCCACCGAAAACCGAGTCATTTCCAATGCCGCCGTCGAGGGAATCATTGCCCCTCATCCCCATCAACACATTATTTCCGCTGTCGCCAGTCAGGATATCGTCGCCATTAGTACCGAGAATTGCATCCGGGGAATTGCTGCCCAAATCAGCATCGCCGCTGACAACAGGAGTCGCAATCCCAACAGGCAATACTACAGCTTCGATTCTGCTATCTAAAGCAGTACCAGTATTGTCAGCAACTAACTGGGAAATAGGTTTATTTCCTGTACCAACTTCTTTGAAGTCTTGAGTGGTTGGGCCCAAGGCTACTTGTTGGAGGCGGGCAAGTGATTCAGGAATTGATGTTCCTGTTGGGTTGGAGACAGCCGCATCAATGCGCTGATTGGCTGTTGCCATTACTGTCGCGGATTGCGATGTAATTTGGCTGACTGTTTGACTGTTGAAACTGGGGTCTATTTGCTGGATTTTCGCGGCAGCTTGCTGAATGATTGGTTCTAAGGCTGCGGCATTGCTGAGGTTTAAGACTGTACCGGATTGAATTTGAGCCGTAATTGAACTGACAACAGCCTTGACAATATCGGTATTGACTACACTGGATGCACCGTCCATCAAAGCGCTGGTTTGGGTGATGAAGTTTTGGACTTTCACCATTGCGGCTAAGACTTGGACTCCGCCCGGTTGATTGTTATTGGTAGCTAAGATAGGGTCTAAGCTAGTTAGGTCAACTTCAGCGGGGAGAGAAAGGGCGGCTTTGACTAAAGATTGGGCTTCTTCTGGTTCAATTCCTTTGTCGATTAAGTCGGCGATTAAGCTGGTTAGGAGGGTGACTACACTCGCATCTGGTGGTGCGGTGACTGGTGTTTCTAGGGGTAAGCCGGTGGCGGTGTCAATGCCTCCTGTGACAACTAAATTTCCTTCTGATGGGTCGATTTCTCCGTTTTTGTTGGTGTCGAATGTCTCGAAGGGGATATCGAGATTAAACTCACCGCTGCTGTTAGTTGTGGTGGATGGTTCGTTGGCATCGAGGATGCCGTTTTTGTTGGCATCTAAGAACACAGTAGCACCGGAGATATAACCGTCAATTGCGACGCCAGAAAGGCTGTCGGCGCGGTACAGGTGGAAGAAGTCACTGACACTGGCACCCGCATTGTCCGTTGCTGTCACCTTAATTGGCACATAGAAGAATGAGGGAACATTGCCAGCATTCAAATTCACGCTAAAGGTCAGAGTATTCGGGTCGAAGGTCAGCCAATCGGGTGCAATGAAAGTGCCGGTATTGGGGTCGAAGGTCAGCCAATCGAGACGGTTGGGGCCGAAGGGTCCGTTGGGATCCGGCTCTGGAATTATTGAGTAGGAGTAAGTGAGGCTGTCACCGGGATCGGGATCAGTAAAGGTGTTGGGAGCAAGAGTCACACTGAAGTCGCGGCGGGGATTGGGACCACGTTGATTCAAGAGGGGATTAGTCACCACCGGCGGGTTGTTGTTGAGTGTAGATTCAGCATCGATAATTTTCAGACTGGCAGTGTTTTGGGTGCCAATAATGGAATTATCCCGATTGGTGATCCGAAACGCAATTTCTTCTGTTCCCTCAACTTGAGCATCCGGAAAAACGTCAATTGTGAAAGTTTTGGTCTTTTCGCCTGGGTTAAATGTGATTTCAGGAAAGAAATTGGGGGTATTCCAATCTGTTCCGAAAGTCGCTGAACCAGTAGGAGGTTCTAGGTACACCCTGGAAAAGCTGTCTATATTCCCCCCTGTGCGAGTGAGGGTAATTTGTTTCTGAACGATTCCTGTGCGACTTTCATTGACTTGGTAAGTAGCTGGGGAGAAATTAATTGTAGGAGGCCCCTCAGCATCGAAAATTTGCAAGGTAGCAGTGTTTTGGGTGCCGATATTGACATTAACCCCCCCATTGGCGATCCGAAACGCAATTTCTTCTGTTCCCTCAAACTGACCATCCGGTAAGATGTCAATTGTCAAAGTTTTGCTATTTTCGCCTGGGTTAAAGGTGATTTGAGGAGAGAAATTGGGCGGAACGTTCCAATCTATTCCCAAAGTAGCTGAACCAGTAGGACGTTCTAGCCACACCGTGGAAAAGTTGCTTTGATCCCCAGTGCGAGTGAGGGTAATTTGTTTCTGAACGGTTACTGTGCGACTTTCATTGACTTGGTAAGTAGCTGGGGAAAAATTTACCGTGGGAATACTAAGAATCTGATCGTTGCGAGGACCACCAGCAATCAGATCGTTAGATGGCGGTATGGTGTTACCCCTGTTAACAACAGTCGCATCCGGTGCATTGAGGCCGTTGTAGTTACTATCGGCACTCACAGCAGGGGCAGTCACAATCTGATAAGTCTTATCGCCGTCAAATACTCGATCGTTGACACCCGTTACCGTAACCGGCTGCCACTGATTCCAATTAGCAGAATTGAAAGTAATTGATTCCGTCGAAATTACTCCCTCTGCCTCATTGCTGCTACGCAAACCAATCGTTACATCCGCAGTCGGTTGGCGGTTGAGTTTGATGGTGAATTGGTCTGTGCCACCTGCTTCTGTAGTTACTAATCCCGATGCCGGACTAATAACAATGCCAGGACTTCCAAGTATCGGCGTGGGCGTCGGTGTTGGAGTACCAGTTGTCGGCGTCGGCGTCGGAGTGCCAGTTGTCGGCGTCGGCGTCGGAGTACCAGTTGTCGGCGTTGGCGTCGGAGTGCCAGTTGTCGGCGTCGGAGTTGGAGTGCCAGTTGTCGGCGTCGGAGTTGGAGTGCCAGTTGTCGGCGTCGGAGTCGGAGTGCCAGTTGTCGGCGTCGGAGTCGGAGTGCCAGTTGTCGGCGTCGGCGTCGGAGTACCAGTTGTCGGCGTCGGAGTCGGAGTGCCAGTTGTCGGCGTCGGCGTCGGAGTACCAGTTGTCGGCGTTGGCGTCGGAGTACCAGTTGTCGGCGTTGGAGTCGGAGTGACTGGCGTCGGCGTCGGAGTCGGCGTGACTGGCGTCGGCGTCGGAGTCGGCGTGACTGGCGTTGGCGTCGGTGTTGGCGTGACTGGCGTTGGTGTTGGCGTGACTGGCGTCGGCGTCGGCGTGACTGGCGTCGGCGTCGGCGTCGGCGTGACTGGCGTCGGCGTCGGCGTGACTGGCGTCGGCGTCGGCGTCGGAGTGACTGGCGTCGGTGTTGGCGTGACTGGCGTCGGCGTCGGCGTGACTGGCGTCGGCGTTGGCGTGACTGGCGTCGGCGTTGGTGTTGGCGTGACTGGCGTCGGTGTCGGCGTGACTGGTGTCGGTGTCGGCGTCGGAGTGACTGGTGTCGGCGTCGGCGTGACTGGTGTCGGCGTTGGCGTCGGTGTCGGTGGCGCTACATCATCATTAGCAATAGTTGTGGTAGCGGTAGCAGTGGTAAGTGTCGGTGTAGAATCTAATACCGAGGGATTTGACAGCGTAACCTCAAGGGTTTCATTGGCTTCGATCGCCGCATCGCCTAAAACATCCAGAGTAATGGTTTTCGAGGTCTCGCCCGCTGCAAAATTAATCGTACCAGTCGCAGCAGTTGCACCGGATGTGCCGCCGATGTTGTTGTAATCGCTGACGTTTGTAGCAGTACCTGCGATCGCATAATCTACTGTGCTCGCCAAGTCAGTGCAACCGCTGCGGGTAACAGTAAAAGTGGCAGCAGTTTTGCCTTCATTGCCTTCTGTAACGGTTGCAGTACCAGCGCTAATCGCGTAGTCGATCGGATTGAGCAGAATTGTCACCTTGCTAGCACCCGATCCGATGCGATCGCCTGGCCCTGAAATCACCCTGTTAAATCCGGCGTAAATCTCGGAATTGACTGGCCCAGTAGCATCAGGTTGACCGTTGAGGGCGTAAAGATATGGGGAATTCAGGCTATTTTTTAGCCCGCTTTTGTTATCCCACGCAAGTTGTTCGTTGCTCACTTCTAACTCGACGCGGGAACCATTACTCACAAAGTTAGGCACATTTCCTGGGGTAAGTTCTCCGCCAGGGGGTGTATTGTAGTCATTCCCAAAAACTGCCATACCCCCGTTAACAATCTGCATCTCGGCATCGCGGCTGTTAGTGCTGGCATCCCCTCCATAGCCATCGTTTGACGCTGAGTCGCCGAGATTTACCGTCCATCCTGACGGAGTTTTGTCGTATTCAACGATGAATTTTGCTTTTTTGATCTTGCCGTCAAAATTGATTTTGGCTACCGCTTCTAACCAACTGTCTGCGTTTGAGTCGGTCGGGGTATTTACTAGAGAAATAAACGGGTTTGGCCCACCGGTAATTGCGCCTGTTTTGAGGTCTATTTGGTACGGACTCAGGCTTGAAGGTTGACCGTTAGCCGCAATAGTTAGTGTGGTTTGTTTGGTTGTACCGGCAACGCCACCGATGATTGTGCCAAAGTTGAAGATTGCGGTTTCGGCATTTTCAACTATGTTGTCGGGTTTGATAGTAAATGCAACATTCTGGGTGAGTGCGTCACCTGTTGCACCTGCGGGGAATGTAATCGAGGTAGGCGAAAAGGTGTAGTCTGAATTTTCGGTGGCACTGCTGCTGGGGTCGATGACAATAGGCACTGTTACAGCAGCGTCAGGAGTGGCGCTGATAGTAACGGAAATATTGACTACTGTATCTGCGGTTCCTTCACTGCCACTGTAAGTTGCAGCCCCGAAATTTACCGCCGGGGTTGTATTAAGCAGAATCGAAACGTCGTTAGTCCAATAGTTCGACGTGGCTAGGTCAAGATTCCCATCCGCATTCAAGTCTGCCGCAGTGACAGTCCAGGGATTTGACCCCAAGCTATAGTTGGCGACAGGGCTAAAAGTACCAGTGCCTGTCCCCAACAGAACCGAGAGGTTATTAGCCACAGGGGTCGAGCTGCTAACACCGTTCGCTGTAGCTAAGTCAATTTTGCCGTCGGCGTTAAAGTCACCTACAGTAACGGAACGAGGCCCTGTCCCCACAGCAAAGTTAGTGTTAGTCCCAAAGCCACCTGTGCCATTCCCTAACAGTACCGATACATTATTAGAGCCTTCGTTGGCTGTAGCTATGTCAGGGTTGGCATCCCCATTAAAATCTTGCACAGCAACAGAATAGGGGTTTGTTCCCACACTAAAATTAGTGGCAGTGCCAAAGCTACCCGTGCCTGTCCCCAATAGAATCGAGACATTGTTTGAGGTAAAGTTCGCCGTAGCTAGGTCAAGTTTGCCGTCTTTGTTAAAGTCGCCTACAGATACAGACTGGGGTTTTGTCCCGACGATAAAGTTCGTGGGATCACTAAAGCTGCCTGTACCTGTCCCTAATAGAATAGAGACATTGTTTGAGTCAATGTTGGCTGTGGCTAGGTCAATCTTGCCATCTCCATTGAAGTCGCCGGACGTAACTGACCAAGGACTCGACCCGACGTTAAAGTTGGTAGCTGTACCAAAACTGCCTGTCCCTGTTCCTAACAAAATTGAGACGTTATTACTCCCCCAGTTGGCAACGGCTAGGTCAAGCTTGGTGTCTCCATTAAAGTCTGCCACCGTCACAGCAAAGGCATATTGTCCCACAGGAAAATTAGTGGGAGCACTAAAGGTGCCTGTACCTGTCCCTAATAAGATAGAAACGTTAGCGACACGATTCGGCACGGCTAAGTCAGGCTTGGTGTCGCCGTTGAAGTCTCCTACGCCGACGAATTGCGGCTGCCCCCCCGCGCCAAAATTAGTTGCAGCACCAAAACTATTCAAAACATACTCGTAACCTGCTAATACTTCGGCTTCAAATGCCAGCGGCGTTTCTATTTCCCCGGTTCTGACTTCCAGTTCCCAGTCGCCGCCTTTGGCTACACTTCCCGTGAGGTTTTGGGAAGCTGCAACGTTTGTATTTGTGAGTTGGGCAATCCGTTGGATGAAGGCTACACCGTCTATATCTCTCGCCTGTTCATCATCTATGGCGTATTCATCCGATCCGCCGTTCGTTTCAACCCCCGTCTCATAGCGAAAGTCCTCGCTTAGGGACTGTTTATTGAGGTTGTTACCAGTCGGTTTCAACCGACTTGAGCTTTGAGACAGGGAATTCATTCCCTGGCGGACTTTCGGGTAAGTGCGAGGTGATGATGCGACATTACAACCGTAAATGAGAATGTCCGCATCAACACTTAAAGCACTCCGCCACTGCTGCAATTTCTCGGAATAAGTTTCCACATTATCTGCACTCAAGCAGCCATTACCCAATTGCAAGCTGCCCGGAGCACCGTGAGAAACTATGTGAATGCTGTCAATATTGGTACGAAGAGCTAAAATATCAGTAATTTGGTCGATCGCATCCCGGTTCCCATCCAAAACGACTACTTCCGTACCCGGTTTTACCCCTGCAATCAAACTTTGATAATTTTCAACTTTAGTATCGATAAAGACGATCGCACTTGGTGAAACTTGATTATTTAAATTTGGCATAATGCACCTACTAATAGCTAAAAAAAGACAAGGATTTCCCTGTTTCGCGACTTGCATCCGAAACACTTTCTGAAGGTTGTAGTAACCATAACTGTTTTTTTAGAGAATATCTATAAAGTTTTCTTTATAAACACCTTTTTATTTAAAGTTTTGATAAAGATGGGGAATTTTATTAAGTAATATTACGGATAAGCCAGCGCGAGGTGGATGAGATAACACAAAAACATTTCAATAGCAAGTGTCATTATACTGAAATATTAAGAACGGGATTTTTGATACATATCTGCCATGCGGTTGGGCCGTTCGTTTCAAGCCCTAGCGGACTTTCGCAAGGGTGGGGGCGGGTTTACGGGATAATTGGTATTAGGCAATTATTTCCCGTAAAACCCGCCCCTAAAACTTATTCGTTACCATCTTTACGGGCGATTCCCTACGGGATAGCTTCGCACGCGCGGACTTACTTCAAACTCCGATAGAATAAGTGCTTGAACCCACATCCTTCTTAAATCAATCCGAAATTAACGGCACTGATGCTGCTAGCAGAAACTCCGGTGAGAGAGGCTAAAATCTCCCCTGTTTGTGCAAACCGGATTAATGTTGCATCGCTATCTTGGACAATGGCTAATTGCGAGAAAGTCAACCCGTTACCCAACACTAACAAGTCTTGACCGACTTCAAAGTCAGCAACAGTATCAATACCAGAATTGGTAGATAATAAGAAGCGATCGCTCCCTACATCCCCTACTAAGGTATCATCACCCAAATCGCCACTGAGGAAATCGTTACCCTCACCTCCTACCAGAAAATCATTGCCTTGACCGCCGTAGAGGGTATCGTCGGCTTTTTCACCAATTAGGATATCTTCACCCCGATTGCCAGAAAGGAAATCACTAGCCGCACCACCAGTCAAGGTATCAAAACCCTTTCCGCCGTAAAGCGTATCGTCACCAATTCCACCATCTGTTAAGTCGTTCCCCTGATTGCCATTCATCCAATCATTGCCATCAAGGCTAAACAGCAAGTCATTTCCTTTTTTACCGCGCAATATATCATCGCTAGCGCTGCCCATGAGGGTATCATCGCCATCGGTGCTTTCGGTAGTATTTTCCCCATCTTTAACTAATTCAATACCGCTTTCTGGGAATGGTTCATCGGGTGTAGATGGTGTACTGGAGTCATCAGTATCTAAAGTATTACGGACTGTTGGATTGTTAGCTGTCGCCGACTGAATTTTGGTATTTAGAGATGCACCAGTATTTTCGGAAATTGCCGACTGAATCGTTTTATTCCCGGCTGCAACTTGCAGTAAATCTTGGGCTACTTGTCCTTGTGCAACTTTTTGGATGCGGGCGATTTCTGTCGCGGCATCTGAGGGCGAGGAATTGCTGGATGCGATCGCCTTTATTCGCTGATTTCCCTCGGCAATAATTTGGGCAGCATCCGAAGCAATACTAGAGAGTTGCGGTACTTGCAGTTGACTCGTCGCCGACTCAATAATCGCCTGCACTTGTGTGGAATTGCTGAAGTCGAGAGTGCCAGATTTAATTTGATTGGCAACCGCAGAAATTACGCTCTTGGCAATCTCATTTTTCGCGGTAGTTGAAGCACCGGTAATTAAATCGGTGACTAAAACAATGGTATTTTGTACCTGAGCGTGTGCTGCATAAACCGCCACACCCTTGGGATCGTTATTGGCGATCGCCTCCAAAGGATCGTAGCTGCCCAAATCAACATCAGCCGGCAGACCCAGCGCTGATTTCACTTGAGTTTCAGCAGTTTCAGGGTCAGTGCCTTGCTGGGCTAACTCAGCGATGACGGTAGTTAAAGGTGTCACCACCTCTGACTCTGGAGTAGAAGACAACTGTGTCTCTAGGGGCAAATAGGTCGAGATATCTATCCCGTCGGTGATGACAATTTTACCTTCGGTATAGTCGATCTTGCTATCTTTATTGTTGTCGAATTTTTCTAGTTCTATCGTGAGGTCGAAGCTGCCATCAGGGTTGGTAAAAGCGAAGGGTTCATTATCATCTTGCAGCCCATTGAAGTTGGCATCGAAGAAGACTGTTCCACCAGTGATGTAACCATCAATGGCGCGACTCTTGCGCGTCGAACCACTTCCCAATCGGAAGTCAGCCAGTTTTATTTCACCTAGGCGCCTCTTGTAAGCTGTTTCCCAGCCATCCCAGAAAGTCCAATACTCAGCCTTAAAATCTAGGGCAGCTTTCACGTCACCATTAACTTCAAACAGGCTCAGGGGGTTGCTGATGCGGGAAGTAATTTCGGAACCGCGAATTTTGCCATCACCCGTTCCTCTAAAGGGAACAAACCCTTCTCCCACGTCGAGCAAGTCTAATTTAGCATTAGCCTTAATTCCACCCGTGAGGTAGGCATTTGCCACTGCAATATCAACTCCGCCCCCAGCCGAAATACTAGCATTAAGCTTGAGTTCATTAACATCCGATCCTGTACCATCTGCATTTTCGCGATCGCTTACATAAAAACCATCAAGAACTTTATAGGCATCTGAGGCATTAAAGCCAGATTGTTTCCATTGAGAAAGTCCAGAGGTATCAAAGCCGAAACCAAAGTTAGCTTTAGCTTCAAAGTTTCCCTGTAACTTGCCGTTGACACCTACATCTACAACAGGAATGGAGTAGATAGGAAACTTTCTATTAATACTGAAATTAAAATCGAGCTTTGGCACTTTATAGTCGAACAGGTTGACATCTGGTTTACCCATCAGCAAGTCGATGGCAACTTGAGGCTCTCTCAAGATAGGAAAACTCAGCCCATCCATCTTGTCAAAGAGGGAAAGCAACTCTTGAGTGTTGCCCTTTGAATTTGATTTAGCTTGGTCAGTGGGAGATGTGGCGGTTTTGGTTTGAGTTGTATTAGCAGTTTTGGTATCAGCATTGGGATCTGTGGCATCGAAATCGATCGCGTAGTCACCTAAATCTATAGCAATTTTCTCCTCTTGAGATGAAAAACTATTGAGCAAATCACTTGCTTGGCCGATGTACTGAAGGGCATCTAGGAATCGATCATCGATCGTTGTGCCTGTGAGAGTCGCACCCATTTCGATCAGCGTCACCTTGCCATCGCGGTCTTGGTCGAAGAACTTCCTGATCGCCTTGAATTCAGACAGCAGTTTAATATCCTTCTCCAGTGCATTGATTATAGGAAGAGCCGGCTTCACAACATCATTGACTTTGGTGATGACAGGTTTAGCAAAACCCGTAATAAAGCTTCCCAAGTCGAGCTGCATATTCTTGAACTCAACACTGGGTTTTTGCGGCCCGGTTAATTCACCGTTAGCGTAATTGACGATCGGCCAATTAACTCCAAGGTCAAAGTCAAAGGAAGGGATAGCCGGATTGCCGTTAACGCTAGTTTTAGCTTGCAGACCGAGATTAGCACTACTATTTAAGGTAGGATTCAATAAGTCTGACAACTGATAGTTGCTAGTCAGTTCTGGGAAGGTTAGGCGAGATCCATCATTCGCACCTCCCAAATTATCTAAATCTTTTAATTTGACGGCAAATTTTGCTTCAACTTTGGTAGGATTGTCCTTATTGTTGGCAAGGTCTACTTGGAAAAATCCTAATTGACCTTTGGCATTGAAATTATTATCTAGACCAGCTTCTACATTTGCGTCCAGTTTGGTTTTGTTGGTGTCAACATAGAAGCCAAAATCTTTATTGACGCCAAATCCTAATGATAAGTTACCGTCAAATTTGGATTGTGCTTTGCCATTTACGTCCAAACCTAATGCTGGAAGTCCTAAGTCTCCAGAAAGGTTAACATCTGGGAATTCATAGTTTTTGTCTAGGGAAATTTGCAGATTAATGTCATCTGGAGTACCGTTACCAATTACCCTCAAACTAGGCCAATCTAAAAAGCCAAAGAGTTTTTTGGAAGGAAAATATTTGGTTAATCCTGCTTGTAGGTTGTTGGCAATTTGTTCAGAAAATTTCTGGGCAAATTGAGAAGTTAATTTTGCCCCTAATGCTTCGGAGTTGAAATTGCCATCTAGCGAGTCTTGGACAAGAGAAGTGAGGGTTGAACTGAGAGTACGATCGCTAACTAACTTCAACTCATTTATTGTACTCTCCTTGACTGTATTCAGGAAAGTCAAAGCACTAGAATCTCCGGGAATTACATCTTTTAATTTCCCTAAAATTGGCAGTTTTACTTCCAGTAAATTTTGATTGAGACTGTCTTGAAGCTGAGTCAAGCTTGTTTCCAACCCTTGTAATGTTTGCCCCCAGTTAAAAGAGGCGTTATCGATGTTAATTGTTGGATTTTGCGGTGCAGTTAATTGACCGTTGGTATAATTAATAGCCTGCCAATTAGCGCCCAGGTCAAAACTTAAGGAAGGAAAAGCAGGATTGCTGTTAATGCTAGTTTTAGCTTGGAGACCGAGATTAGCGTTAGCAGTTAAGGTAGCATTGAACAAATCTGCTAACTGATAGTTACCACCAAGTTCTGAGAGAGTTAAGCGAGATCCATCATTCGCACCTCCCAAATTATCCAAATCCTTCAAATTGACGGCAAGTTTAGCCTCAGCTTTAGTGGGTTTTTGAGGATTATTATTCAGGTCAAGTTGTAAAACGCCTAAATTAGCTTGCCCCTTAGATTTGTCATCTATTCCGGCGTCAAAATTAGCTGTAAGCTTGGTTTTGTCGGTATCTATGAAGCAACCAAAATCTTTATGAACACCCACAGCGATCGCCAAATCAAAATTTGCTGTGGATTTAGCTTTCCCATCCGTAGTCAAACCTAATCCAGGCATCCCTAAATTTTGGGCTAAATTAGCATCGCTTTGATATGCTTTACCCAGAGTAATTAGTAAAGTGCTTTCCTCTTGAGTAGAATTGCGATCGACTTTGACGTTGAAATCAGCTCCAAGTACATTGCCCAAAGTAGTTTCTAACTGCTCGGTAGTTTGATTTACCCCATTTTTAACCGCATCGACTAACTTATTTTTGAAGCTGTCAATAAAATTGGGGGCAATGTTCTTGAGGGAACCAACTATGGGTAGTTTAATTGTATTTAGCTGGTCGTCAAGGATGTTTTCAAGTTTGTTCAATCCAGCTTCTAAGCCACACCAATTATTCTGTGTGTTGATGATAGCAGGGGGTGTCGGTGTCGGCGGCGTCGGCGGCTTGACTATAACTGGTGTCGGTGTCGGTGTCGGCGGTGTCGGCGGCTCGACTATAACTGGTGTCGGTGTCGGTGCCGGCGGTGTCGGCGGCTCGACTATAACTGGTGTTGGTGTCGGTGTCGGCGGTGTCGGCGGCTCGACTATAACTGGTGTTGGTGTCGGTGTCGGTGTCGGCGGCGTCGGCGGCTCGACTATAACTGGTGTTGGTGTCGGTGTCGGTGTCGGCGGCTCGACTATAACTGGTGTTGGTGTCGGTGTCGGTGTCGGCGGTGTCGGCGGCTCGACTATAACTGGTGTTGGTGTTGGTGTCGGCGGCGTCGGCGGCTCGACTATAACTGGTGTTGGTGTCGGCGGCGTCGGCGGCTCGACTATAACTGGTGTTGGTGTCGGTGTCGGCGGCGTCGGCGGCTCGACTATAACTGGTGTTGGTGTCGGTGTCGGTGTCGGTGTCGGCGGTGTCGGTGCAGTGTCGTTATCTGCGATCGCCACTGTCACCCCTGGAACCCCAATCCCATTATACTTAGCATCAGTGCTACTCACATTGTGAGTGATATTACCGCTGTGCGCCCCTTCCAGAATTGTATCGTCAAAAGCTTTCACCGTAAGGGTTTGAGCGACACCCCAATTTTCCGCAGTGAAAGTCACAGGGGCGAGCGCCTCTATCTCATTACCTGTTGTGAGAGTGATAGTTACAGGGGCGATCGGCTCCGACGTTAATTTGAGCGCATAACTGCCATTCGCACCGCCTTCAGTAGCAGTTGTTGCCGTGGGAGTAATAGAAACACCAGCCGTATCATCGTCTTTATTGCTGAGGCTAACATCCGCTACATCTTTGTTGTTGTAAATCGGATCTGTACTAACAGTAGCCGCCGTGAGAATCTTGTAGCCAATATTGCCGTCAACAATGCTATCGTCAACCCCTGTTACTGTCACCGGCAGCGGTGTATTCCAGTTAGCAGGAGTGAAAGTTAAGCTATTAGTCGAAACTGTTCCTTCTGCAACATTGTCACTGTTCAAACCGATAGTCACATCAGCGATTGGCTTAGTATTCAAAACCACAGTAAAGTTAGCCTTTGTGCCAGATTCACCAGTAGTTAATCCCGCCGTCGGATTCACCGTAATTCCCGGAGTTTCATTGTCACTGTTGGTGACGGTGACATCTTCAGGATCGAGGTTAGTGTAATTAACATCGGTACTCACAGCAGCAGCCGTGACAATTTTGTAAGGTTTAGGGCCATCAGCTACTAAATCGTTAACACCACTCACCGTTATTGTTTGCGGTTGATTGTAGTTAGCAGGAGTGAAAGTTAAGCTATTAGTTGAAACTGTTCCTTCTGCAACATTGTCACTCCTCAAACCGATGGTAACGTCAGCAGTAGGTTGAGCGTTGAGTTTGACTGTAAATTCTGCCTTGCCACCAACTTCACTTGTAGTTAATCCCGATATTGGGTTAACTGTGAAACCGGCAGTGTCATCATTAGTAATAGTTGTGGTAGCAGTAGCAGTGGTAATTGTCGGTGTTACGCCTGGGCTGGTGGGATTTGACAGGGTGACGGCAATAGTTTCGTCCGGTTCAACTAGGGTGTCGCCTAATACATCGAGAGTAATAGTTTTGGATGTTTCATCGGCGGCAAAATTAATGGTGCCAGTAACAGCAGTTGCCCCTGAAGTGCCACCGATGTTGTTGTAATCGCTGATGTTTGTAGCTGTGCCGGCGATCGTATAATTGATGCTACTTGCCCCGCCTGTGTTGCCGCTGCGAGTGGCGGTGAAAGTCAGAGGTTTTGTGCCGCTATTGCCTTCAGGAATGCTGGGAGTATCGGCGGCAATGGCATAAGAAACTGTACCGTTGGCTGCAATAGTTAATGTTGTTTGTTTTGTTGTACCGGCAATGCCTCCGGTGATTGCGCCAAAGTTGAGGATTGCGGTTTCGGCGGTTTCAGGGAGATTGTCAGGTTTGATAGTAACTGCAATATCCTGAGTGAGAGTAGTAGTGCCGGCGGGGAATGTAATCGAGGTAGGGGAAATAGTGTAGTCTGAATTTTGGGTGGCTGTGCTGCTCTTGTCGATCGCAATTGGTACAGTTACATCGGCAAAAGGAGTGCCGCCGCTGAGGGTAACGGGAATATTAACTACTGTGTCTGTTGTTCCTTCTGTGCCGCTGTAAGTTGCAGCCCCGAAATTAACTGTATTGGGTGTATTCAGCAGAATTGAGACATCTTTAGAGGTAAAGTTCGGCGTCGCTAAATCCAACTTGCCGTCAGCATTAAAATCTCCCGCTGCGATCGAACGGGGAATAGTTCCTACACTAAAATTGACTGCAGTACCAAAACTGCCAGTACCATCTCCCAACAAGACTGAGACATTGTTATCTCCGCCGTTAGACGCGGATAAATCGGTTTTGCCGTCGCCATTAAAGTCCCCCGCAACCACAGATTCGGGAGATGATCCGACACTAAAGTTGGTAGCAGTACCAAAATTACCCGTACCATCCCCCAACAAGACTGAAACATTCTGAGAAAGACTGTTCGATGCAGCGAGATCGAGTTTGCCGTCGCCATTAAAGTCGCCTGTAACGACAAAGTGCTTCCCTGTTCCCGCGCTAAAGTTAACGGGGGCGCTAAAGTTGCCCGTACCATCTCCTAACAAAACTGAAATATTGTTAGTGGCGCTATTGTTCGAGGTGACTAAATCGAGTTTGCCGTCGCCGTTCAAGTCGGCTGTGGCAATAGTAAGAGATGCTCCTGTATTAATGGTAGCGGGAGTGCTAAAGCTACCGGTATCGTCTCCCAAAAGAATTGAAAGGTTGTTGCCACTCAAAGGGGCTGTGGCTAAATCTAACTTGCTATCTCCATTAAAGTCGCCCGCAGCGATTGATCGAGG
This sequence comes from Microcoleus sp. T3_B1, assembly GCF_036700445.1. Lineage (NCBI taxonomy): Bacteria > Bacillati > Cyanobacteriota > Cyanophyceae > Oscillatoriales > Microcoleaceae > Microcoleus > Microcoleus sp. T3_B1. The sequence continues at coordinate 8,869 of NZ_JAUBOX010000011.1, read as the reverse complement.
ATTTATCCCTTGACCGAAGTTGGTAGGATTGCCAAAAGTGCCAGTACCTGTCCCCAGCCGGATGGAAATGAAATTCCCGTTAGCGCCACTAAGAGGATTGGCTACAGCTAAATCGAGTTTGCTGTCTCCATTAAAGTCGCGCACTGCAATGGAATTGGGAATCTCGTTACCGGGGTTAAATAAGTTAGTAGCAGTACCAAAGCTGCCCGTACCCGTCCCCAACAATATGGAAATATCTCTGGAGTTGAGGTTGAGCACGGCTAAGTCGGAGAAACCGTCGCCGTTAAAGTCGCCCGTACCAATTGATAAAGGAGTGGCCGTCGGGGCCAAACCCGCACTAAAGTTAGTAGCCGTACTGAAGCTGGAGAGAACGTGGTTGTAAGCCGCCAGCACTTCTGGCCGAAATACTAAAGGTGTGGCAATTTTCCCTGATGTTACTTCTAGGAACCAGTCGCCGCCTTTTGCTGCACTTCCGGTGAGGTTTTGCGAAGCAGCAACACTAGCGCCGGTTAACTCACTCAGGCGTTTTATAAATGCTTTACCTGTCTCGCCTGCTGCTACGTTGCACCCGTACAAAAGAATGTGAGGTCGATTGTTGGGGATTGAGTCGGTTCGTGGGGAAAACCACTGCTGTAGAGAATTCCGATCGCACTCTATATCATCTAAACTAAAGCGAACGTCGCCGAGTTGCAAGCTGCCTGGACTGCCGTGAGAAATGATGTGAATGCTGTCAATATTTGTCCGAAGAGCTAAAATTTCAGTAATTTGGTCGATCGCATCTTTATTCCCATCCAAAACGACTACTTCTGTACCCGGTGTTACTCCGGCCATCAAACTTTGATAATCTTCAACTTGAGGGTCGATAAAGGCGATCGACCTTACTGAAACTGGAATATTTAAATTTGGCATACTGCACCTACTGGGGTTTCAAAAAAATACAAAAATTCCGCTATTTCGTGACTGGCGTCCGAAACTATCTATCAATTTTTATTTATAGAGACACACCCTTTCTCCGTACAAACCCGGTGAGTCCTCATCTTTTGTCGTAACCATAACAGTTTTTTTACAGAAAATATGTAAATTTTTCTTAAAAAATACCTGGTTAATTAAAATTTTGATAAAGATATGGAAAATACTTAAGTATTATTACTGTAACGAATGCTAGATTGATTTACCACAAATATTTGTGAAACGTAAGTACAATTGTACAGAAATTTCAAACTCAGCAATTTTGATACATACTTTAGGGTGCGTCAGCAATTAGTCGTGCAGAAAATACACTCTTCTAACGCACCTACGAAACTTGTGACTAGCCCAAGGTCCCATCTATCCCCGCTAAAATCTCATCCGCTTGCCCGCACAAAGCAGCGTGACAGCAACCGTTACTCGCCAACAATCCCCCCCACTGACTCACATCTCCCCGGTTATATTGCAAAGTAGAACCGTCAAAACGAGTAAATTGACCCCCCGCTTCAGTCAAAATTAATTCCGGTGCAGCTAAATCCCAATCCTTCGGCGCAGACTTGCCCGAAAGCGCAATATAAACATCAGCCTTTTGTTCGACAATTGTCGCAATTTTACAGCCGATACTACCGACAGCTATTTGATTTTGACAAGGCAGTTTTTGTAACAATTGATTAAAGCGATCGCCCCGGTGACTGCGGCTGGTTACTATAGATAAATCTGCCACTATATTTCGCGCCGAAACCTGCAATTTGACCGTAGAACCGTCCCGACTTTCCATAAAAGCACCCGCATCGCGGATTGCGTAATAAATCTTTTGCTGTTCGGGCCAAGCCACAACTGCCAATACCGGTCTTCCCTTGAAGGCTAAAGCAATGTGAACGGCAAATTCACCTGTCCTGTCAATAAAATCTCGCGTTCCATCCAAAGGGTCAATAATCCAAACCCAACTTTGAGGTAAGGGAATTTGACCGTTTTTTTCTAAATAAGATTTGTAAGTTTCTTCGCTGAGATAGCCAAATTCTGCATTCCCTAAAGCCGACTGCAATTCGTCGAGGATGTAAGAATTGACAGCGACATCGGCGGCGGTGACGGGGCCATCTTTTTTCTCTTGGATGTCGAGGTTAGGAGTGTTGGAGTCCTGCCGATAATAGGATTGTAGGATATCTGATGCACTCCAGGCGATCGATCGGGCAATTTCGCTGATTTCTTCGAGAGTTTTCATGAATTTCTTTTTTTTGAACTGCAGATAAACGCCGATTAACGCAGACTTCTGTAGGGGCGGTGCCCCCGTGCCCGCCCCTTACTCGTTCCCAGGCAGAGCCTGGGAATGCCTACCCGGAGGCTCTGCCTCCTTCTTCCTGTTTACTCGTTCCCAGGCAGAGCCTGGGAATGCCTACCCGGAGGCTCTGCCTCCTTCTTCCTGTTGGCAAAATCAGGCGCAGAGCTTTCCTTTTCCTATTAGTAGAATCGGAGGCAGAGCCTCTAGATATGCGTTACCAGGCAGAGCCTAGTAACGAGAGAACGAGAGAACGAGACATCTTTTATTCTCTTAGTCCGCGTAGGCGGACTTTGTATGTGTAGCAGCGAATTATATTCGCCAGCTTGATAATTACCAATTAATATGAGGATATTTCCATTCATAATAATTAGGAAACACAAAATTAGTAAACGAAACCGAAATACTAACCTCCAATGATTTTACATGATGCCACCAACCAACAGGAATAAAGATAGCTTCTCCCGGTTCCAAAATTACTTCGATGATTTTTGCATCTCTGTAAAGCGGGTATTTCTCATAATCTGGATTTTCGCCGTCCACCTTGCTGAAAACTCCGACGTGATTGTAAAGCAGAGGTGTTTGCTGCGGAGAAATCAATTTAATTAGTTTGCGACCCGACACTTGAGCTAAAATTAAATTAACTGGGTCATGGTGCAGCGGTGTAATCGTGCCTTTCGGGCCGAACCAAAAGAAAACTCTGCCTTTTGTATCCGTTGGATTGAGGTATTCTGGGAATATTTCAATGTCGTTGAATAGGGGTTTAAATTCCTCTCTTTCAAGAGTTTGGTTATTAGCAACCATGTAGTAGTCGTTGCTAGGCCCGCCCTTGACCACCATGTCTACATATTTGCGGAACAAAACAATTTTTTTGTGATTTTCTATCTTAATTTCGTAATTCGGGTCGGAATTGCGGTTGGCTTGAATTTGTACCTCTGCATTGCCGTATTTTTCTTGCAAATACTCCGGCGTCCACAACTGCAACGCTTTCCAGTTGTGCATGATATTGGTAATAATTACTGGAGTATTTTTGGCGTAGTAATTTTCGAGAAAATACTCTCTGGAAAGGCTGCTTTTGCGTTCGATTGTGCCAAACTTGGAAGACAATGCAGCTAATTGATTGTTAATCCTGAGATGCGATTCTAATTTCTGCAATAACTGCACGTAATGGCTACCTGCTTGGAAGTAGGGATGAGAGGATATTTCCCTCACTTCTGCGGTGGCTGTTTCCGCATCTATGCCGGTATTTATTAAGGCTTGAATGATTTCGGCGTCGGGTTGATTTAATAATTTGTTAGCCGCCACCCACTGTTTCATATTGTCGGGGACTTCTTGTTTGCTTGGGGTGAGTAGATTTGGCAAGTTTTGTGTCAGCCATTCTAGGTTAACTTGCTGTTGTTCTGTTAGGGTAATCCGCAAAGGGGGAAGGGTGATAGTTAGAGGTTGGGTGTCAGACATGATTCGGGTATGTTGTTTTGGGAGTGTTTTGTGTGACTTTAACTTGTCTTACTAATATAGCAATTTTGTTAACGAACCGCGAAGGCGCAAAGGGCGCGAAGGAAGAGAAGAGAGAAGTTCACAAATTTTGTCGAGGTTGCTGTCAGGATTTTAACTCAACAAGTGTTGCTAGTTCAACTTTTCTAGCTGGGAGGGGTTTTCCCCGGATACTTTGCTTAATTTTTAATTAAAATTAACCCTTATTCATCCAGTCGCGGGTTCCGAAGTTTTTGCAGGAATGGGAAGCGATTTTAGCCGCTGCGGTGAGAGTATCTGTAAAGTTGTTATTTTGCAAAATGTAGTGACAGAAAGCGCCGTGAAAGATGTCGCCGGCGCCTAAAGTGTCTGTGGCTTGGATTTGAGGTACTTCTATACTGCCGTAAGTGCCATTGCTGAGGTATAAAATTGATTTTTTGCCGCGAGTGATGGCAATATGGGAAATTCCGGCTGCTGACAGGTAAGCAAAGACTTGTTCGGAATTGTCGCAGTTGGGGGGATGAAAGTTATCCGAACATACAGCCCATTCAACGAAAGGCAATATTTCTTCTAATCCGGGTTTCCAACTGCCGCCGTCGAGGAGAATGGGAATGTTTTTTGACTTGGCAAGTTGAGCAATTTCTTTGCTGGCTGCGATTTGATGTCCGTCAAGCAGTACAATACTAACTGATGTTAAAATATCCTGGTTAATTGTTTGACGGTCAACCTGAGATTTCGTAGCATTGATGGAAATTACCGATCGATCGCCCGTTGCTTCAGTTACAATAATCGAGGAAACGGGTGGCGAGTGCGATCGCCCCGGTTCCAAATCAATTATCCTGACATTATACTCCGCTAAGTCTGCACGAATTAATTGGGCGATCGCGTGAGTGCCCAAAACGCCAGCCCATACCGCCGCATTCCCCAGATAGCTAAAAGTGACCGCAGCATTTGCCGCCGGCCCGCCCGCAGCAATGGTACAATCAGAAGCAACAACTTTCTGATTTTCACCCGGAGGCTTCTCGGCCAAATAAATTAAATCTAAAGTCGCCAATCCCAAAAACAATCCCGTTTTCATATCTTCTTAAATGTGTGGCATGGGCGTCTCGCCCGTGTCCCATCTGCGGTTAAAAAATCCCAATCTTAAAATGCAAGCAAATCCCAATACAGGAACACTTTACATCGTAGGAACCCCGATCGGCAACCTGGAAGACATGACATTTCGCGCCATCAAAATCTTGCAAACAGTAGACTTCATCGCCGCCGAAGATACCCGCCATACAGGCAAACTTTTGCACCATTTTCAAATCAAAACTCCCCAAATCAGCTATCACGAACACAACCAAAACCAGCGACTTCCCGAACTCATCGACAAACTGCATTTAGGCAAAGATATCGCCCTCGTCACCGATGCCGGAATGCCGGGAATTTCTGACCCCGGTTCCGAGTTGGTCAAAGCCTGCGCTGATGCTAATATTAACATTATTCCGATTCCCGGCCCGACCGCCTGCATAGTTGGCATAACTGCATCAGGATTACCCACAGAGAGATTTGTATTTGAAGGATTCTTACCCGTGAAAGGTCAAGAACGCCAACAAAGTTTAGAAGCTTTGCAAATAGAATCCCGCACTATAATATTATACGAATCTCCCCACCGATTGCGACAAACTTTACAAGATTTAGCAAATAGTTTGGGAAGCGACAGACAGATTGTGCTGGCAAGAGAATTAACTAAAATGCACGAAGAGTTTTGGCGTGGTAGTATAGAAAGTGCGATCGAACTTTACACCAATCGCGAACCCCAGGGAGAATTTACCCTCGTAATAGCCGGCATTCAAACAGCCGCCCCAATATTTTCCGAAGACGCAATTAAAGCAGAATTGCAAACATTAATTGCAGAAGGCATAAGTCGTTCCCAAGCCAGCCGCCAGCTAGCGCAACAAACATCCCTCCCCCGCCGCCAAATCTACCAACTCGCCCTCACAATAGGCGACAATGAATCACTAGAACAACCCGTGGATGACTTGTGAATAACTCTCTTCTCTTCTTCTCTGCGCCCTCTGCGCCCTCTGCGGTTAAATAAAAAAAGCTAGATACTCACACTCAGAATTATATGGTACGCGGAAACTACGATCGACAAAAACCATATTTACGCAACCCCCAAATCAACAAACCAATCGCCGAAATCTATGCAGACTTAGACGCCTTTACCTGGGAGATATTTGAAGACCAACCCCACCGCTTCGATACCGTCAGTTTCTACGTCTTGCTTCCCCCACTATTTTACGAAGGGCGTTTCATCAAAGGAATTTACTTCAGCGAAGGAGTCGAACTAATAAACAAACTATTTCCCCAACTTTCATCAGTATTTTTCTCCTTCACCTATTCCCCCGGAATCTCCTACTCCTGGGCCCCCATAGCTGACGCCTACTCCAGTTTATACAAAAACCCACAGCGAGAAAAGTGGTTTCGCGAAACTTATGTCGATCGCGCCCACAAACCAATCATACCACTGCAAGACACCGACTTCATCAACGAATACTTAATTTCCCCGCGCAACGTCCCCGCCAAAGACATCGACTTGCTAGCCGTCGCGCGAATTTCCGAAGAAAAAAATTTGCCAATCATAGCCAAGGCCTTAAAAGTTTACCGCCAAAAATATCCGCAAAAACCGATAAAACTAACAGTAGTCACCGGCCACGAATTTGATGCTAGCAACCTGAAAACTCTCGACGAGTACGCATTAAAAGAATGGCGACAAGTCGAGGAAATTTTAACCAATCCCTCCGACTACATTAACTTAGTGCCCAGAGTTGACTACTACAGCGAAATACCCACATATTATTCGCGAGCCCAAGCATTCGTCCTCGGTTCCCTCCTCGAAGGAAAAAACCGAGGAATTACCGAAGCCATGAGTTGCAACGTACCAGTAATTTGTTTTGAAGAATTTAACCAATACGCCAGAGGAAACTCGCCAGTTTTCCCGGAAGGTGCGGGTCTTTACGCCAAATTTGACCCAGAATCTCTCGCAGATACTATATATACAGTATTGGAAAATCAAACAGAATTCAAACCGCGATATCAGTATTTAAAGCATTGCGGGCGCAAGAACTTTTTCAATACTTGTATAGACAGTTTTCCTTACTACCAGCACAATATTCCAGACTATAAACCCGGAGATGCGATTAACAATTTGTGGCTGGATTTAGCAGTTCAGCAAAATTATCAAGTTAGTTTGAATAGCTTTTTGTACGGAGGTTCACACCTTTCTCACCTGCGCGGGACAAATACGATTCAGCAAAATCTCGGCGAACTCACAAAGTTTATAGTTGAGTAAGATACCCAAAGTAGGGAAACGGCACTGCCTCATTGGTGTCAACTTAAGTCTAAAACACATGAGGAATATCGCTTTCATTCGAGTCCATATCCCCCTAAATCCCCCTTAAAAAGGGGAGTAGGGGTTGACTTTGAGAAGGCTCTTGTCCCCCCCTTATTAAGGGGGGTTAGGGGGGATCTAAGTTTAATGGTCAAACAGCAATCTGTGACTGGGTTTGAACTTAGGTTGACACCAAAGCCGATCGCAATTTGCCTAAAACCGCATAAATTAGTAATTTACGATACAGTAAAAACAGCCATTATGGTATTATAAAATATAGTTAGTTTCAAAGTTGCGACAGACGGGAAACAAGATTTATTTAACTGTTATGAATTCTAGAAATAAGCTGTCATTCAGCAGGAGAAACACAGAATGCACGACTTAAAAGTTGTCATCATCGGTGCGGGAATTGGCGGCTTAACTGCGGGAATTGCCCTCGAACAAGCGGGCTATGAAGTTGAAATTTACGATCGCGTAAAAGAACTGCGCCCCGCAGGAGCCGGCATCTCCCTGTGGTCGAACGGCGTCAAAGTTCTCAACCGCTTGGGCTTAGGCGAAAACATGGCAAAAATCGGCGGTCAAATGGAGCGCATGGAATACCGCACCAAAACCGGCGAACTGCTGAATGACATCGATTTAATGCCGCTAATTCAACAAGTCGGTCAGCGCCCCTATCCCGTTGCCCGCCGCGATTTGCAGAATATGTTGCTAGCAGCTTTTAAGGGAAAACTCAAGCTCGATAGCAAATGTATTGCCGTTGAAGAAGACACCAGCAAAGTAACAGCAATCTTTGAAAACGGAGACAAAGCGCAGGGCGATTTGTTAGTGGCGGCTGACGGCGTGCGATCGATTTTGCGCACGTATATATTGGGCCGCGAAGTAGAGCCGAAATACGGCGGTTATATCAACTGGAACGGGTTAGTACCCGCAGCGGAAGAACTAGCGCCGAAAAACACTTGGGCGATATATGTCGGCGAGCACAAACGGGCGTCAATGATGCCAGTCGCGGGCGATCGATTTTACTTTTTCTTAGATGTTCCCTTGCCCAAAGGTACTCCCGCCAATCCCGACAATTACAAAGCCGAACTTAAAGAACATTTTAAAGGTTGGGCCGAACCCGTGCAATTGCTGATAGATACTTTCGATCCAGCAGCAGTGGCGCGGCCGGAAATTCACGACGTAGGGCCGATCGACAGCTTCGTTCGCGGTAGAGTGGCTTTGCTGGGAGATGCGGCCCACGCCACCTGCCCGGATCTCGGCCAGGGAGGCTGTCAGGCGATGGAAGACGGGCTGGTACTCAGTAACTACCTTTTGAGTACGAATTTGGGCGTAGAATACGCGCTCAAACGTTACGAAACCGAGCGCAAACAGCGGGCGAATGCAGTTGTTGAAAAAGCCCGACAGCGCGCGGAACAAATACACGGTAAAGATCCAGTTGTAACAGAAAAGTGGTATCAACAATTAGCGTATGAACGGCCGACTGATGTCACAGATGCGATCGTCAAAGTCATCTCAGCAGGCCCGCTACACTAATACAAACAGATAATTCCCAGGACACAGCAGTGTTGTGTCCCTACTCATCCCTCATATCATGTCCGATCGATTAACCATAATATCCCGGTTGGGGCGGGTTTTTGAGATTGTCAATTCTTGGCAAGTATTGTTGGTGAGGCGAGCCCCTACGAAAATCGCGGTCGATCGGTTAGAGAGTCGATGGCAGGGTGTCCCCTACCATCTCTCCTACAAAACCGTGCTTGCGACTTTCACCGCACACGGCT
>NZ_JAUBOX010000141.1:1242-10785 GCF_036700445.1 Microcoleus sp. T3_B1 | reverse complement strand
CATGATATAATCATATCATGCTTTTAGAAATCAACCAGGATTTTTCTAAGACTGTAGGCGGCCGCATCCGCTGCCGAGTTCATCCCCACGCCTGAAGTCGGGGGCTTTCCTCTCGTTTTCCGGTAACAATAGTCTCATAACTCACTTACTATTAATCTATCGCTCTGCCGCGACACGAGCCTTGCCGGTATCCAATCACACATAACTTAGCGCTAGTTTTTGATTCAATTATGACTGATACACCGCAAGATTCCTCCCCTCCTGCATCTGCACCCTCCACCAATGCTGTGGATGCCGAAAAGTTAATTCGCTCGCTCCGCCGAAAAGAAGGCACTTGGGTAGAGTGGGGACAAGCCTGCACAGCACTGCTAAAAGCTGGCTACAACTCTCAAAGGATTTTTGAAGAAACTGGTTTTGAGCCAATTCAGCAAAATCAAGTAAGCGTCGCAGCCCAAGTTTACACCAGCATGGTCAATGCTGGGGCTTCAGAGGAAGTTCGATCGCACTTCTTAAAAAAAGGTAGCGATATCTTATACGAGTTTCGGATTCTCTCTCAAGTAGAGCGGGCCGGGGCGGCTGGTTTGATGCTAACCCACAATTTGGATGTTGACGATGCTCGCCAAGTTGCTAAAGCGATCAAGGAGTTTTCGCACTTCGGGAGTCTTCCCCAAGGGTTCACAGACACTCCCGGCGATGCTATGGCTTACCAATGCTGGCAATTGGCGAGACAGAAAAGCGATTTGCAAGAGCGATCGCGCTTAATTGCTCGCGGTTTAAAATTAGCTAGCAGCCAAACCGCTAGGGCGCAAATCGAGCAGTTGCTCGTCGATTTTACCGTAGTTCCGAGACGGGAAGCGCCCCGCTTGCCCGTCTACCGGCTCGATACCGAGGAACAATTGCCCCGGATTGTCCCGGTTGTGGGCAAATTGCCGCTTTCTACGAGAGATTTGCTGGCAGTGCCTTTGCCGGAGGAAATCGAGCCGTTCCGAATGGTAAAATTTTCTGGAGCCGGAGCTTGGGTGGCGATTCCCGGATGGCAGGTAATTTTGAACGCTGAAGATCCGGTGGCGGTTTTGGAAATGAGCGATAAATTGCCGGTACCGTTGCAAGGCAAAGTAGAAGAAGTTTTGATTATTGCCGATCGAGCCCAAAGACAGTGGGATGCTGAGAGTTATTTCCTAGCCGATAACGCTGGCAATTTAGAATTGCACTGGTTTGAACAATCCCCTGATTTTCCGATATTGGGGCGAGTTGTTCTGGTGATGCGTCCGAAAAAGATTGTGGATGAAGACTATACCAAAGATGGATGGCAAATTGATGATTAGTCAGTTGACTGTGGTCAGTTGTCAGTTGTCAGTTGGCAGTTGTCAGTTGGCAGTTGTCGTTGGTGTTAAGAACGGGTTTTCCTGCTGTTCCACAATAGATAAATTTTATGTGGGTGGAATGACTAATGGCTAATGACTAATGACTACTGACTACTGACTAATGACTACTGACTAATGACTAATGACTAATGACTAATGACTAATGACTAATGACTACTGACTACTGACTAATGACTAATGGCTAATGACTAATGACTACTGACTACTGACTAATGACTACTGACTACTGACTAATGACTAATGACTACTGAGGCGGTTTCGGTTCTTGAATTGTCGGAACAGAATGCTGTTTCTTAAATCGATTAAAGCCGTAAACCGCAGCCCCAATTAACAGCAAATAAGGACTGTAAGCCAACAGCCAAATACCCAAACCAAACAAACCGAGCGTCAATTCACCCACAGAATGAGTCGCTTTCCCCCAAGTTTCCTGCGCCCGCAAACCTAGAGAAGGTTCCTGAGTTTGTTGAGCCGATACTGCTGCTTCTAGAGTTAAGCTAATAGTCGAATAGGCTACTTGATTTCGCAAACTTTTTAACTGAGCGTCAATGCGTTCGATCGACTCCCGAATATTGCTCAACTCTTGAGCAGCTTTGAGTACATCGCCGACAGAACCCGATCGCTCCATAATTTTTAACACCATTTCTTCCGATTTGCGGAGGTTCCGCAGCCTAGCCTCGCTGTCAACTAATTGATTGGTAACATCCTCAGCCGTCAGAGAACGGTTCTCTACAGTTCCGAGTTTTGCCAAAGCGTCTAAAGTTGTTTCTAAACGTTCTTGAGGTACGCGAATCTCCACAGACGCGGTTTGGCGGACACTGGAATCCGGAGGCTTTTGATTTTGGAAACCCAAGATATCGCCTTGCTGTTTTTCGACAATATTGGTAACAGATTTAGTGCTGGCGTCAATAGATTTAACAACTACACTGAGTTGGGCTTTTTTAATTAGTTGGGGACGGGTTGCTGGAGTTTCTGCTGCTTTTTTTGATGCACCAGAAGTTTTTGACCTTTGGGCTGCTGGCTCCGGTGCTGGTGCCGATTGTGGAGCCGATGCGGCAACTTGGTTTTCATGGCTGCTGGATGTAGCTCCACCGCAGCTAGGCAAAGCAATGGCTGAAGATAAAGTTAAGAATACTGCCACAGCCAAACGAGTTGTGCTGCTGTTGGCTGAGTTTGGGTTTGGCTGGTGCGGGGGCAGGGCCGTTTCATTCTTGGTAGGGGCCGCGCCCCCGTGCCGGCCCTTTTGGCCTGAAACCCCCATGCGCTGGTTGGTGGCGGGGGTAGGCACGGGGGCACTACCCCTACAAAAACCTCGTTTTTGGTGAGAATGAAACAGCCCTGGGTGCGGGGGGGAATTGATTTTGAGGTGAGTTTTCATTTGGGTGACTCCTCTAAAAAAGGCTTGGGTATTGAATTTTATGCTGGTTTTAATTTAAGCTCGAATAGATCGTGTTAGTTTAGCCGATACCGAAATGGAAACGGTAGAGGTTGCAGATTTTTTTATTTTTAACCGCAGATGAACGCAGATAAATGCGGATGTAATAATGACTGATGAATTTGATTCTGATTTTATGCGATCGACAACGAATATCGATCGCCCTGGCAACATTTCCTCTGGGTTAGACTCTGCCGCAGCTTTGCGAGAACAAGCTTGCCTTAAAATTCGCGAAAGCTTGCGTGCGGGCCAGCAGGACATGGCGGACTGGCAAGGCGGCCCCCTTGCTGTTTCTGCGGTTCCGGGGGCCGGGAAGTCTACGGGAATGGCTGCTGCGTCGGCAATTGCGATCGCCCGCAACGGGCTTCACAGCCGCCGCCAGTTAATTGTCGTGACATTTACGCGATCGGCTGCTGCTAATATTAAAGCTAAAATTCGGGAAAGATTGGCAGAATTGTCTTTATCTCAAGGCGGTTTTGCAGTGCACACTTTGCACGGTTTAGCTTTGAATATTGCCATGCGCCATCCCGATTTGTCTGGTTTAAATTTAGAAAATTCAACCTTAGTTACTCCCACTCAAAGTCACCGATTAATTCGTACCTGTGTAGAACTTTGGATTGCCGAAAATCCCCGCAGATATCAAGTTTTGTTGGAAGGACAGCAATTCGACGGAGAAGAAACGGAGAGGCTGCGGCGACAATCGGTTTTGCGGACAGAAATTTTGCCACAGGTAGCTAAAACTGTTATTCACGAGGCGAAATCTTCTGGTTTGTTTCCCGAACAGTTGTTAGAAATGAGCGCTCTTGATACGGGGGATGGTTATGAGATTTTAGCAGTAGCTGGGGGTTTATATCAAAAATATCAGGCTTTGTTGAGGAGTCGGGAATTCATCGATTATGACGAGATGATTTTAGCAGCTTTGCGGGTGTTGGACAATCCGAGGGCGAGGGCGATCGAGCAAAAGCAAGTATTTGCCGTTTTTGAGGACGAAGCCCAAGATTCGACACCTTTGCAAACTCGGCTTTTGGAAACATTGGCGATCGATCCAGATCATCCTACCTCACCTCCCAATTTTATCAGAGTTGGCGACCCAAATCAAGCGATTAATTCTACTTTCACTCCCGCCGACCCGATTTATTTTAACCAATTTTGTGATGAGTGCGAAGTAGAGAATAAGTTAGCGACTATGGACGGTGCAGGCCGCAGCACCCAAGTAATTATCGATGCCGCTAACTTTATGTTGCAATGGGTAAATGCTTCGGAATTAGCGAAAAATGAAAAGCCTTTTCGCGACCAAACTATTAAGCCAGTACCCAGCGATGACCCGCAGCAAAATGCCAATCCTGCTCCCATTGGTCGAGGCTTAGAATTGCATACTCCCCGCGATATTTACCATACAGTTGAGTTGATTGGCAAGCGGGTAATTGAGTTAGTAGAAGAATTTTTACCCGCAGAGTTTGAATTTGGAATAAATGGCAAAAATATCGAATCAGACCCTGAACCTACCGAGGGGGAAAATAGCGCAAAATTGCCGTTAGAGAATCTGAAATCGATGGCTATTTTGGTGCGGGAAAACAAACAAGGTAAGTTTATCAAAGAAGTGCTAGAAAATCCTCAAAAACACGGATTAAGCTTTGATTTGCGGAAATACGGGATTAAAATTGAGGATGTGGGAGAACGCGACAGACATTCTCAAGTACCTTGGGAAATCTTAACACTGCTGCAATTTCTCGATCGCCCCCACTCTCCAGACTACCTGAAAGCAGCGTTAAAGATTTTGAGCGATCGACAACTGATTCCCAAACAAGACTACAATGCTTTTGCTACCAGCCCCGAACAATTCCTTTACCCAGGCCCCCTAGACCCCCAGCAGTCAGACCCGGTTCGCAAATGTCGCTATTTTTGCTGCGGTTTGCTGCAAGCTAGCTTAGAACTGCCACCCTACCAAATCATTTCCTTCTTAGCCTTAGCGCTGCAATACGACCAAACAGAATTAGCCACCGCCGACAAATTAGCAGAACGGGTAGCAATCCAAACAGCCGGCAACAATTCAATGCGGAATATTTTGGGTGTACTTAGCGAAATTGTGAGTTCCGAAAGATTTGAACCTGTGGATGCCGACGACAAAATAGAAGAACGTTATACCAGCAAAGGTCAACTAACCATTATTACCATGCACAAAGCTAAAGGATTAGATTGGGATTGCGTATTTTTGCCGTTTCTGCACGAACAAACCATCCCCGGAAATTTGCGAGTTTTGCCGCAAACCCGATTTTTAGGAGATTTCACTTTAGCAGAGGTAGCGAGAGCACAAATTCGAGCAAGTTTGCACGAAAAATATCCTTTACCAAATCTAGGCGAAGCGTGGGAACAAGCAGGTTATTTGAAAACAGCAGAAGAGTTTCGACTGCTGTATGTGGCGATGACGCGAGCAAAAAGTTTGTTGTGGATGGCGGCGGAGAAAAAAGGCCCTTTTACTTGGAACAAACCAGAGAATTTACAGGAGCAAAAACCTTGTCCGGTAATGCCTGTCTTGAAGCAGAGATTTCCGAGTAATGCTATATAAAAAAGTAAGAATTATATCATGTCCGGTCGATTACCCCAAATCATACCAATTTTAAAAAAGAATGCAACAGTATTCTTGTTCCCCCCCTTTGCAAGGGGGGGTTAGGGGGGGTCGAAGAGTGTTGCACGATTTTAGAGAAATGGTATCAGGTAGGGGCGGGTTCACCAACAATATCTGCCAATAATTAACAATCTCAAAAACCCGCCCTGCCGGGATATTATGGTCAATCTATCGGACATGATATTAAGCTGATGTGCATCAGCTTATCACAAGTTATCTGGCGTTAGAAAATCCCTATCTTTGTCGCATAATCAACTTAATTCGATTGTTAATTGTTCATTTACAGCATATTCCATGTAGATGTGGTACACACAATCTTCTAGCCCGTGTAAGGTGCGTCGCCACCCGTCAATCTGTAAGTTTTATCGACCAATATTTCGCAGCGACGCACCCTACAGATTAACTGCCGGGATATTATGGTCAATCTATCGGACATGATATTAAGGATCGCGAATTAAATAACTTACAATTTTAATTGTTATTGTGGGATGGGCGTCCCGCCCGTCCAGAAAGGGCGGGCGGGACGCCCATCCCACAAGAACCATCACGCATTGTAAGTTATTTAATTCTCATTCCTTACCACTTTCCTGACATCGCGCCCTTGAGTCTCAATTCTTCTCGACTAACTAAAGCTTCGTAGTAATCGGGTTTGATTTCGAGGGCGACTCCGTAAGAGCTAATGGCATCTTGAGTTCGCTGCAATTTTTGCAAAACGTCGCCCCGCTGCGCCCAAGCTTCCCAGTTGTCTGGCTTGAGTTGAATCACTTGGTCAAAAGCGACGAGTGCTTGGGAATAGTTCTGCATTTCCCCTAGGATCAGACCTCGCTGTACCCAGCCTTGATAGTTATCCGGCCAGATAGTAATTGCTCGATCGTATGATGCTAGAGCTTGTTCGTACTGCTGCAATTTTGACAAAGCGTTGCCGCGTTTCAACCAAGCTTCAAAATTGTCGGGCACGATTTTAATTACGCGGTTGTAAGCTGCGACGGCTTCTTCGTAACGCTGCAATTTTTCCAGCGCTGCGCCTTGTTGCAAGCCTACTTTTGATGTAATTTCTGCTTCTGAAGTCAGAGAGATTACTTTATCAAAACAGGCGATCGCTTCTTCGTATTGCTGCAATTTTTCCAAAGCTTCGCCTCGCAAGTTCCAAGCTTCTAGAAAATTACCTTCAATTTGTAGGGCATTGCTGTAAGCGATAATTGCCTCTTTGTACCGTTCCAATCCTGCTAGGGCGATGCCTCTACCCAGCCAAGCTTCGGGAAAATTCGGATTAATTTGAATGGCTTGGTCAAAAGCAGCGATCGCCCCTTCAAAATCTCTCGATTCTGACAGTGTTTGACCGCGCCCGATCCATGCTTCGGGATAAAAAGAGTTAATTTGAATTGCCCGATCGAAACAAGCAATTGCCGCGTCGGCCCACTGGTGTTTGAGGGCCATTCCTTTATAAAACCAAGCTTCGCAGTCGTTCGGTTGCATTTGCAGTACGCGATCGTAAGCTGTCACCGCTTCTGCATATTTGTGCAATTTTGCTGAAGCAATGCCCCGATTGAACCAAGCCAGACTATTTTGTGGTTGCAGTTGAATGGCGCGATCGTAAGAAGTTACAGCTTCAGCGTAGCGTTCGGCTTTCATCAAAGCCAAACCTCGGTTCAGCCAAGCTTCCCAATTAGTCGGGACGAGTTTCAGCGCGCGCTCAAAAGCCGCCACGGCTTCAGGGTAACGCTCCGCTTGAACCAACACATTGCCTTGCCGATACCACATGGCGGGCAAATTCGGATGAAGTTGGGTTGCTTTTTTGTAACAGGTTGCGGCTGCATCCCACTGCTGCAATTCCTCTAAAACTCTGCCTCGCTGATACCAAGCTTCGTGCTTTTCTGAATTGATTTGAATTGCGGTGTCGAAAGCCGCGATCGCTTCTGAGTGATTTTGCAAACTTAACAGCCCTGTGCCGCGCAGCATCCAAGCCCAGTATTCTTCGGGATTAATTGCTGTAGCTCGATCGGCGCAGGCTACGGTTTCTGCGTAGGAATGCAGTTGCTTGTAAGCTTTGCCCAGATTCAGCCACGCCCTGGCCCAGTCCGGCTTAATTTGAACCGCTTTTCCGTAGCAAAGGACTGCCGCTTCGTACCTTCCTGCGGCGTACAATCTATTGCCCCGATCGTAATCTGGAAATGCTGCAAAAATTCTTAAAATCGGCGGCAGCAGAGCTGGTTGGGGGTTTGAGGAGTTTTCAGGAGCCGAAGTCGAGAGGTCTGGCATACGCCTTGCACATAAAAAATTTAGTGGGATAACAAGCTTGCGGTCTTATATATTAACTTATGCTTTTCTTAATCTCGCTGCTGTTTGGAAACAAATTTAGCATATCAGGCTTGGTGCGACCAATCATTTTTACTTAATTATAGTAGGTATAAAATTATGCACCCTTCCCACTTTCGGTACACCCCTGTAAGATACGGTCAGTCGATTTTAGATTTTAGATTTTAGATTTTAGATTGACAATCAAGCATCCAGGATACAAGCCCCCGGATTCATTCCGAAAGCAGACTCAGGACCGGTGAAATAAAAAACCTGTATCCGATGAAACTTGCCCCCCGAATTTATCTCGCGCAAGTCAATGCTTAAATCTAAAATCTAAAATCTAAAATCTAAAATCTAAAATAGATTGACCGAAAGCATCCAGGATACAAGCAGATATGTCCTAATTCAGATTTCAAACCAAATTTAATATGTTAGAATTTTACGCGCTTTTAGATGTCACGGACTGTCATTGGGAGTCGATCGACTCGCAGCCGAATTATTGGTACGAAGGCCGTTGTCCTCAAAGTGGCGAGCTGCTGAGACTGCCGCGCACTCGAATGTCCGAGGATCTCGCGCGGGGTTTGATGCAGTACCTGGCGGCTGACGATTCCTACGATCGCGAAGGGAAGATGTACGGCATATTACTGGTGGAGAGGCCTTCGGGGGAACAGGGGATACTCAAAGCATTTTCCGGGCTGCTGAATGGTTGCAGCATTGTTGAAGGCTGGGTGCCACCGATTCCGGGACGAGCTCGTGTGGCTTTCGAGGAAGCCCGCACCTTAACTCAATTGGAGGAGATGAAACAGGAACTTATTGCACTGAATCAACTCCCGCAGCGACAAGAGTATGAAGCCTTATTTCGGGAGTTTGAAGTGCAAATGCAAGTTTTGAGCGATCGGCATCGCAATTGCAAGCAGCAGCGAGACGAAAAACGCCAGTTACTGTGTCAAACTCTCACAGCAGAAACACTAGAAATTGCCCTGGAACAACTGAATCAAGAAAGCCGTTTGGAGAAAATTGAACGCAGACAATTGAAACGACAGCGGGATGAAACATTGCAGCCCCTAAAACAATTAATTGAAGCTGCGGATCGACGGATGCGGGCGCTAAAACAGCAGCGAAAAGAACTTTCCCGCGAACTTCAAACGCAAATGCACGCGGCTTACACTCTGATGAATTTTTTGGGGAAATCGAGCTCCATCTCCTCATTGATGCCAACAAATTCTATTCCCACTGGCACCGGCGACTGTTGCGCGCCAAAATTGCTCCACTACGCGGCAGTACACCATCTGAAACCGCTGGCAATGGCTGAGTTTTGGTGGGGGCCACCATCTGGCGATAAGATACAGGGAGAATTTTATGGCGCTTGTGGCGATCGGTGTCAGCCGTTGATGGGTTTTTTGCTGTCAGGATTGGCTCAAAATCCGATTGTTTCTACTAATATAAATGAGGGTTTAACAGGCGGGCTAGAAGCCCAACCCCTACTCCCCACAAATCATCATATTTCTTGTGGAACGGGCATCTTGCCCGTTGCGGGCGGGTTAGAAGCCCAACCCCTACTCCCCACAAGCAATAATATTTCTTGTGGAACGGGCATCTTGCCCGTTGCGGGCCGGCTAGAAGCCCAGCCCCTACTCCCCACAAATCATCATATTTCTTGTGGAACGGGCATCTTGCCCGTTGCGGGCGGGCGAGAAGCCCAACCCCTACTCCCCACAAGCAATAATATTTCTTGTGGAACGGGCATCTTGCCCGTTGCGGGCGGGCGAGAAGCCCAACCCCTACTCCCCACAAGCAATAAT
>NZ_JAUBOX010000141.1:0-1142 GCF_036700445.1 Microcoleus sp. T3_B1 | reverse complement strand
ATTTCTTGTGGAACGGGCATCTTGCCCGTTGCGGGCGGGCTAGAAGCCCAACCCCTACTCCCCACAAATCATCATATTTCTTGTGGAACGGGCATCTTGCCCGTTACCGAAATACTACCGATTATCTATGAAGACAAATGGTTGATTGCGGTCAATAAACCCTCTGGTTTGCTGTCAGTTCCAGGTCGTTATTTTGAAAATCAAGATAGTGTTTTCAGTCGTTTGCGGAACTTGTTAGCTGATAGTTTTAATTTGACAGTCGTGCATCGTTTAGACTTGGAAACATCTGGGATTTTGCTATTGGCGCGGGAGAAAGAAACTAGCAGTCAACTCAGGCAGCAATTTGCAAAAAAGCAGGTTCACAAAGTTTATGAAGCGGTGCTTTCGGGTACGGTAAAAATTGATGCGGGGACGATCGAACTCCCACTTTGGGGCGATCCCGAAAATCGCCCTTACCAGCAAGTCAATTGGGAGTGCGGAAAACCCAGCGTTACTCGCTTTCAGGTAATGGCGAGGGAAGGAAATTGCGATCGAGTCGAGTTTTTGCCGCTGACGGGACGCACCCATCAATTGAGGGTTCATGCAGCGGATGTTCGAGGGTTGGGGATACCGATTTTGGGCGATCGACTTTACGGATGTCGGGCTGCTGGGAAGCGGCTACACTTGCACGCGCGGGAACTTTCGTTTGAGCATCCGCAGTTGGGAGAAAGGTTATACCTACAGGCAGAAACACCATTTTGAGCTAAGGGCGATCGGGCAACGATCAATATCTGTAGAATAACAAGTAATTGCTTCAGCATCCAGAGTTTTAGTTGAAATTTGTGCTAACAGTAAGTCATAGTTTTCTTGATTTAATCCTAAACGAGGATGAAATATTACAGCATTATTGCTACCGACAGCGTTATCTAAATTAAGAGGATACTGTGTTGATTTTCGAGGATCGATAACGAGATGGCTGACAATTTATTTCAGCTTCATGTTTGTTGACCGAGCAGTAATTTTAGCACCTAACATATTAGATATCTGCTTTGGGAACCCGATCGACTTTTAATTTTAGCTCTAACGTATAGCGGTTCTCAAGCGTGGTGAGGTATGCCCTATGCCCTATGCCCTATGCCCTATGCCCTATGCCCTATGCCCTA
>NZ_JAUBOX010000140.1:0-10942 GCF_036700445.1 Microcoleus sp. T3_B1 | reverse complement strand
GTTGACTGTTGACTGTTGACTGTTGACTGTTGACTGTTGACTGTTGACTGTTGACTGTTGACTGTTGACTGTTGACTTGGTGTCGAAAAACTCAATGGTTGACTGTTGACTGTTGACTGTTGACTGTTGACTCGGTGTCGGAAAACTCAATGGTTGACTCTTATCCGATGCAACGGGAAACGATATCACTCATTATCAAATTGTTTGAGTTCGACGTTTAAGAGTTTTGAGGACTTCCGTCCTCACTAAGTAAGTAGGTGCAAATAAACATTACATGGTTCGGGCGGGTGAGAGGACTCATCTACTCGCTTCGATCGTGGATCTTAACTCAACCCTCCCTGATAAGATACTATGGTTATTTGGCGATGACCTACTTACAAACTTAAAGTTCGCGATCGCACTTCGACTCAAGACAGGGGGTTTCGGGTTCGCTCAACCACCGGGTTTTTTACTGAATCTGCGAGCTCGAACCAAGTATTGCTGTGAAAAAACCAAGGTGAGGATTACCTGTGGATCGTGAACTAACTTAATTAGAGTACGATCGCCCAAATGTTAGCACGATCGCACTATCCACAGCAGCACACACCCGAAAAATCTATATTTACCTGCGATTCAACTCCATCCTTTCGCCGTAACGTAAAAGCATATTCAAACTCTCCAAACGATTTTGCCAAGTTTGCACCTGATAGCTATTTTCTGCAGAATGCAAGCGCATCGAAGATTGAAATTGAGATTGAAAACTCCCCAACAATCTTTTAGCAGTTGCTAAACTTTCTCTCGAAGGATTTGCCGCCAACTTGCTCAAAGCTTGCGCCAATTCATCGGCTCGACTTTGCAAAACTTTTAGTTCAGATTCCGACACCCGCAACTGATTGTTAGCCAACAAAAAACTCCATTCCTGCTTGAGAGCAGTATACCGCGAAGCCGCCGCCGCAAACGGCTGTCGGTAAGGAATCGGCTCTGCAGCAGAAGTGGAACGCACTGGCGGGCCTTGAGTGCGGTTAAAAAAGCCCTGCATCCCGCTGCTGATACTTTCCACCGCAAAAATAGCATAGCCCCCTGTCGGCAAATCGCGCAAAGCTTGAATTTGGTCGATCGCCACAACTTCCGGGAGAGTCAACAACTTAACCGACGGAGAAATCAAAGCCGAACCGAGCATTTGTTCCTTTACCAGCGGTTCCGTAATGCGCTGAAGTCGGTTCGTATCCAAAGCATAAGTCATCGGCACAATCAAATCTACAATACCTTGACGAGCCCAAACTTCCCAATTTTGCTGAATTTTGTAAATCCGCTGACTTTCCGGGTGAGGAAACACCGCCACCGACAGAATAGTGCGCGGATAATTCTGCCGCAAAAGCTGAGAAACTTCAGCTACAAAACTATTAATTTGATTAGTTTTAAACTCAACCCACTGCCGCCATAAACTGCCGGAACTCGGCGAAATATTCACCGGATCTACACCAGTCAACTGCTTAAATTGCTGCCTCCCCGCAATACCGTAACCGTAAGTAAAATTCGCATTGTCATCTTGAAAAGGATAGCGAATATAGTCTAATTGCACCCCATCTACTTTGTAGTTGTTGGCAATTTCGCTGACAATTTGCAGCAAATAATTACGTGCTTCCGGATTCGCCGGATCGAGATAAAATTTACCATCGTTAGGATTTTGCCTGCGTCCTTTATTGTCAATATTTGCCCAATCTGGATAAGCGGAAAGCACCGGCCCAGGATAAGAACTAGGCTGGCCAATTAAAGTATTGTGGCGCTTATTTCCTGTGGCAAAAACCCAAACCCAAGCGTGCAGTTCCATGCCTCGCTCGTGGGCTAATTTAACCGCAGATGCTAGCGGGTCCCAGCCAACAGTCAGGGGATTTTGTTGCGGTGCAACTTGACTGGGATAAATGGGATATCCGGCATTCAAAGTTTCAAAGAAAACAGTATTGATACCGGCGGCGGCGAGTCGATCGAACACTGCCGCCAAACCCTGTTCAGATCGCGCTGCGACGATCGTCCCGCGATCGAGCCAAACCGCGCGAATTTCCGCCCCAACGCGCTGCCCTTCCTTCGGGTAATTTTCCCACAGCAACTGCCGCGCTTCCACCCACTGCGATCTCGCCTCCGCGTAGTTTTGCTCTTGCAGGAGTTGGTCGAAAGTTTGCAGAACCTGCCGCGCTTGGGCGATCGCCCGTCCCCTGATCGCTTGCAGAACAGGGGTGCGGCTGGCTGCCGGGCCGCCACCGCCCTGTTCTGCAGCCAGCAGTTGAGGGGAGGTAGCAGCATTAAGATTGATGGCGGTATTGGCTGAATTAGATGCTGTCAAGGCGCTTTCAAACCGGCCGAGGAGGTTAGTGAGTTCTTGGCGCATCAAGTACGCTTCAATGCTGACGATCGGCTTATTGGAATTGGGCTGCACGTCCAAACCCGCCGGCGCCGACTGATCGGAAGGGTCTGTAAAAGTTGCAGGTACTGGATCGGGAAGCGAGCCAGAGGGAGAAAGTCGGCTCAGCGGGGTACTACGCGGCAAACTAGGGCTGTTTCTACTGACTCTGGAGGGGGGACTTGGCAGTGGGATCCCGGCAGCAGTGGGCGGCGCGGAGGGCCCAGAAGCGATTGTGCCTCCCCAGCGGGCGATCGAGGCTTGCAGCCAAGCCTTATCTACATTTGCCGAACCCTCGCTACCCCAGCGCCAGCCGAGATAGGTAGCGCGATCCGTGGCGATGGCTGCGGAGGAACCGGAACTATCTTTCCAAGTAGCAATAGTTTGACTGTTTGCATCAGCCGGAATCAAGACACCGCCTTGGACTGAGGCATTTTTTTGTTCTGGGGGCATCCAACTGCTAGAAGTAGTGCAAGCGAGATCCCGACAGCGGCTGCGCGGTTGCGGCGTCGCCGGTTGGGTTAACGGAAAAGCCCAATAGGCCCCAAGGAGCGATCGCAAAGATTGGCGCACCAAAGCCGGGGAACTGCGGCCGACTGGGCCCGAAGCAATCAAGCGGCCGCCCTGGGAGACCCAAGCTTCTAAAACTTTAATTTGCGTCGGACTCAAAGTTTCAATATTGGGTAAAAACAGCACGTTAACGCCTGTTAAATCCGCCAAATTTTTGATTTCTTCGAGATTGATTGGTTTGTAAGCAATGCCGCTTTCCCAGAGGCGCGTGGTAATCTTTACCCAGTCGGGAGAATTCTCGGAACTGCGAACAACGCCCAGAACTACTTCTGCGAAACTCGGAGAGGGAAATAGGATGAAGAGATTGAGTAACGTACTCGCTAGAGTTCCAATTAAGACTCTTTGCAAGAAAGTGAAAAAGCGAATTTTTTGAACCTGGGAGCAGGCATCAGGCATTTGAACAGGCTTTTTGATTTGTTGCATAAATATGAGAATTACTCACCACACCGCTAAAGAAAAATTTAATAACAATTAAGAGCGATCGATCCGCACCATACAATTGTCTATCCTGTTCTGCAACCTGAATCAGGAAAAAGTGCGATCGATCGATTTTAGATTTTGGATTTTAGATTCTCGATTAAAATGTGGGTGCATTTGCTTGAAAAACCAAAAATACAATTTAGATGCGGGACAGTTGACAGCCCGTTGGTGTCAACAAACACGTTAAACCGACCGTCTCTCTTGTTTGTAGCGAAGTCTAGATCCCCCCTAACCCCCCTTAATAAGGGGAGTAGGGGGTGGGACAGGAGTCTGCTCAAAGTCAACCCCTACTCCCCTTATTAAGGGGGGAAAAACAGAGACCGGACAAATGCGGTGCAAGGGGACAGGAGTCTGCTCAAAGTCAACTCCTACTCCCCTTCTTAATGGGGATTTAGGGGGATCTAGACTCGGCTACAACCCTGATTTAGACATGGTTTCAGGCTTAACTTGACACTAATGCTTACAGTCAACAGCCAACAGTCAACTGTCAACTGTCAACAATTTTCTAAGTTGCAGCTTCATTCACCGGAAATCTATCGATTAACTGCATCGCCCGACAAGCATTCCTCCGCAAAGCATCCGAAACATGAGGAACATGAGGAATCTGAGACAAGAAATCCAAAGTCCGGCGCAAAATCCGCACCACATCCCCTTCATCCAAACTCGTATGGCTAATCAGTTCCAGCCATTCAACACCCAGAGCCCACTGCTCAACCAAAGTCACTAAATCCCGTTCCAGCCAAATCGGGATTGCAGCTTCGTGGCGGTACTGCACTTGAAACAATCGGCGGCGCAGGCCTTTTTGTAGATTGTCCAAAGGTGCCAAAACTTCCGGCGACAGCGAGTAGTGAGTCCAACTGTCGGGCCTGGAAACTTCTGTAACTAAGGCCGCGCAAGCAGCAGCGAGGTGGTGGGGGTCGAGTTCGTCAAACTCTGCAGACATCAGGGACAAACCCAGCCACAGTTCGTTATCGCCACGAATGGCGGCGCAAGCTTGGCCCAAGATTGTGGGTACCAACCTGTCGGAGGAGTCATCTCGGTTTCCAGTTGCCGAAACTACTCTTTCCAAGCAGCCAAAATTCAGCAAGATGTCGATTAAGTTGAGAAATTGCTCCCAGTAGCGAGCTCGTTGCTTTTCTAACTCTTGTTCGCTTTTGCGGATTTCTTTTTTCAATTCTTCCCGGCGGCGCTGGCGTTTGAGCAAAGTACCGGGATTGCCCCATTCTAGAACCGGGTGAATTTCTAGCTTAGCTTCTACGGCTGCGATTTTCCGCTGTTGCTCGATCGCCTCTGGGCTCGGTTCTGGTGCGGGCAATTCTGGGATCGATGCAGCAATTGAAGCAGTTTCTTCATTTGCCAAGCGGCATTGGCCGAGTCTCAGGAGCATTTCCGACGGCGGGTTCAAGGTATCTGCAACGGTCAAGCGGGGTAATTCGGCGTGCAGACTCGCGACATCGCTAATGGCGACGACATACCAGCGGTTATCTTTGCCCAAGCACACCAAATTTGGTGCTTGGCCGGAACCTGGGATTTTGGCAACCAATACGGCGGGTACAGGATTTGTGTGCGATCGTTTAGCTGTCGGAACGTGCTTGCCTTTGAGACTCAGAACCGTGCCGAGCACTGCAAAAGCCACAGCTACGGACATCTCCTTAAATCTGGCTTCTTCAGCTTGCTGCAATAGAGTTTTCAGCAAACGTTTGTCTTCTTTGAGTCTTCCCTGCAATTTTTCGTAATGAGCGAGCTCTTTTTCCAGGGTGGAGACATTTCCTCCGGCCGCCAGGGACTGTTCAAGCACCGCCAATTCTGTTTGCAATCGGTCTAATTCTTCTTGCTGCGGCTGCAAGTACAAGGTAGACAGGTATTGACCAAAACTCCGCTCTACCAACTCTTGAGCTTCGTCGAGAGTGTGAGTTTGCAGCAAATTCAGCACCATGCCGTAGCTGGGAGTAAACTGACTGGCGAGGGGGTCGGCTTTGGCTGTTGCCAAATACGAGGCTTCTTTTGCGCCTTCAAAGCGCGTCTGAACTGCGACCACGTGCCCCAGCTTGTCCATGCCCCGCCGACCCGCCCGACCGGCCATTTGCAGGAATTCTGAAGCGTTTAGCAGTCGGTGTCCCTTGTCGGTGCGCTTGGACAGGGTGGAAATGACTGTGGTGCGGGCGGGCATATTAATCCCGGCTGCTAGGGTTTCGGTGGCAAATACGACTTTTATCAAACCTCTGCCAAAAAGTTCTTCTACTAAACCTTTCCAAGCGGGCAAAATGCCTGCGTGGTGGGCGGCGATGCCTTTTAAAAGTGCTTCTTTTTGACCGAAGCGTTCTGCTTCTGGGTTTCGCTGTAAAAAATCGTCAATGATGCGTTTGAGTTCGGCTGTTTCGGCTTCGTTAACTAGGGAGAAATTGCCGACTTCTGCGACTGCTTGGTCGCACCCGCGACGGCTGAAGATGAAGTAAATTGCTGGTAGCATATCTCGATCGTCCAACCGAGCCAAAACATCGGTCAAACTCGGAGTGGGGATGCTGCCTCTTTCTACTTTTTGCTGCTTCTTTTTGGGGACTAATCGGACATTGGCTCTTTTGCCGGTGTCGTCTAGCAGGGGAAATATCCCTTTTTGGTTGGCGAAGTGGAATTGCAGCGGTACTGGCCGAAAGTCTGAGTAGACGAGCTCTGTGGGCCCGTGGACTTTGTTAATCCAGTCTGTGAGTTGGTCGCTATTGGCAACGGTTGCTGAGAGGGCGAGCAGTTGAATTTCGCTCGAACAGTAGATGATGGATTCTTCCCAGACGGTACCACGCTGGCGATCGTTCATGTAGTGACACTCGTCGAGCACCACGGTTTCGACTCCGGTGAGGGAAGTACCGACTTCTCCGATCGGCGTACCGTAGAGCATATTCCGAAATATTTCGGTAGTCATCACCAAAATCGGCGCATCTCGATTGACGGAGATGTCGCCCGTCAGCAAACCTACGTTGTCGTCTCCAAATTGACTGCGGAAGTCGCGCAGCTTTTGGTTAGAGAGTGCTTTGAGGGGAGTGGTGTAGAAGACGCGCCGCCCTCTGGAGAGTGCTTGATGGATGGCGTATTCCCCGATTAACGTTTTCCCAGAGCCTGTGGGAGCGCACACGACAACGGATTTACCTGCATCGAGGGCGGCGATCGCCTCTCTCTGAAAGTTATCTAGCTCGAAGGGAAATATGGTCTTCAGATCCAGCTCTGGGCGGTTCTGGGCAGTGTCTGGCACAAGGATTATTATAAGGTTGCAGGGTAAGTATGCTTAAATCTTGCTGAAAGCAAGTCAGCAGAGGACTGTATTGATTTTAGACCAACGCCCGCAAATCGGCTATGAAGGAATAAGTCTGTTGGCAGTTGGCAGTTGGCAGTTGGCAGTTGGCAGTTGGCAGTTGGCAGAAGAAAGAAAAAAATTTTGCCTTCTTCCCTCTCCCCTCTTCCCTCTTCCCTCTTCCCTCTTCCCTCTTCCCTCTTCCCTCTTCCTGACATCCGTTACATCCGTTACATAATCCGTTGCCGAACTTCCTTCTCTATGATTCCAGTTATTTCGACTATTCCTGTGGTGCAGCTTGCTTCGGGCGATCGGCTTTCACTGCAAGTCTATCAGTTCCAAGGTGCGATTCCCGGCAAAAAAGCTTATCTCCAATCTAACCTGCACGGCGCTGAGATTAGCGGTAATGCTGTGATTCACCAATTAATTGAGTTTTTAATGTCTTTGGACAGCAGTCAGCTAAGCGGGGAAATTTGGCTAGTTCCTGTTTGTAATCCTGTAGGTGTCAGTCAGCGATCGCACCATTTTTCTCCTGGTCGCTTCAATCTTTATGATGGGGTAAATTGGAACCGGATTTTCTGGGATTTTGAAAAACAAGGGGAAGATATTCTGGGTTTTGCTAATGCTCACATCCATCTCGATGCCGATACTGTCAAAGTTAATTACAGAAAAGCGATTGCTTTGAGTTTTGCCAAAGAGTTGGAAAAAATTAATGCTCCTAGTTGCGCCCCCTACAGCCAACTTTACCGATATCAGCTACAATCTTTGTGTTTGGATGCTGACTACGTGCTGGATTTGCACAGTTCTACGAATCAAAGTTTAGATTACCTTTACTGTTTTAATTCCCGCGAGGACAGTGCGAAAGCTTTTTTGCTCGATCGGGCAATCTTGATGAACGAGTACGACGGCGATGCTTTTGACGAGGCGTTTCTCAAGCCTTGGCTGGCTTTGGAGAAGATTTTAGCAGAGTTGGGAAGTGCGATTCAATTTGACGTGGAAGCTTGGACTTTAGAATTAGGTTCGGGGATGGAAATGAATCCCGAGTCTGTGGCGAATGGCTTGCGGGGCATCAAAAATTACTTAGCCAGTAAGGGTTTATTGAAAATAGATGGATTTCCTCTCCCGAAAACTGCGAATCATCACGTTATTTTTACCCCCAAGAATTCAGTGTTCAAATACTACGCGCCGGCGGGCGGGATGATTCAAAATCGAGTGCAATTGGGGAGTTATGTCAAAAAGGGCGATCGGCTTTATCAAATTCTCAGCTTTAATAAGAATGGGGAATTTCCGAGTTTGGTTGATGTTTGTGCTGAGTCGGATGTTTTCATTTTTGATGTTTCGACAAATCAGTCAGTAAATCAAGGAGAGTATGTGTTGTCTGTGATGGCAGATTGAGTTGTGTGAAGATTGTAGGGGTTCTCGCATTCGGGCGAGAGATTTTGAGGCTAACCCAAGACTTTTAGATCCGAATGCGAGAGTCCAATCCACAATGATAACAACATTCTGTAGGGGCGGGTTTTACCCAAAATCTCAGCCTAAGACCAATAATCTCATAAACCCGCCCCCACCCAACTGTAAATCTCAATCTACCTCTTGCAATAAAAAAGTTACAGTGTCAATATGAAATCAATTATCATATACTATTGAATAGGGCTTGTTTAAATTCCGCTGCACTTTGATAATAAATATCAGGATTGTCAATTAAAGCGCGATCGATAACTGTAGCTAGCGGTTGAGGAATCGCAGAAGTGCGATCGCGCACAGGAACCGCATCATTTTGTAAAACCGCCAAAAACAGGTCTTGCTCCTGCAAATTGCGCGGGGAATATCCCGTTATCATCACATACAAACAAGCCACTCGATTTGCGATTTTGGATTATAAAAACTTCTACTCCCCCCCTGCCCTAGCCCCTTTAATAACGGGAGAACAAGAGTTTGTAAGGTGCGTCAGTGGGGAGATTCTCAATTTTTGAGAAGATAACGGACGCTGACGCACCCTACAATTTAAGGTGACGGTTTATGGTTGAATGAAAATACCGATCGCATTATGAACTCTCGCAGCAGTAGACGGAGGTCGATCGAGCAAACTACCTCCCAAATACAAACTCGTCGAACTTCCCCCATCCAAATTTAAAGCCTCCACAGCACCCATTTGCTGCAATATCTGCGCCAGTTCTGCGAAATTTGGCCCCGCCCCGCCCGCACGATTGTGCACCGCTACAATCAGCAAATTCCCCGCAGCAGTTCGCCCGATCGCACTTCTAATTGCTGTCTGTCTAACATAGGCATCGCTAAACCCTTCTGCCTTAGCATCCAGCACAACTTGACTGTTTTGTACCAATACCGGCCCGCCGCCCAGAATGTACGGAAAACGGTTGAAATCAGCAGGAAAAGTGTTAGTTTCTAAACGCAATAAAGTGCCGATGGAGAGTTCAGATGCAGGAAACAAATCGGCACGCAAAGCCAAAATATAACCGTTAGCTGGAATGGGAAAAGTTGTTGTTCCCGCCGCACCTCCGGGGGATTGGCTGACAACTCGCTCGCCCGCAACTGTCACAACTATTTCATTGCCAGACAACGGAGTATAAGTTGTTCCCCAATCAGAATTGTAGCGACCGATTCCCGGTTGTACGTAGGCACTATTGAGATGAGAAATCGGCAAAATTTGATTTGCCGAAGTGATCGCAGTTTCTTGCAAAGTTAAACGATCGATCGCAAATTCTCCCCGATCGTTCCATGCGATCGCCCCCCGGTTCAATATCGGCCCGGAAAGCCATTTATTTTCCCGCCGAATTGCCCCTAAAGCTAAGCGATTAATTCGATTGAAAAAACCTGCATTAATCGCCGCCGCCGCACCCGAAACTTCTGCTGTTTGCAATAAAGGTGCAGTGCCTTGATCGGCAGGCGGATTGCTGAGAATTGGTCTAATTTTTACACCAGCTTGACGCGGATTAACTTCTAACCAAACTACTGGAAAACGCGCGGTTCCTAAATTCTGATACTGCTGCCGCCACTGCACACCGGGAGCCCAAACAATGTTTTTTTCTACTAACGAATCTGGGCGAATGTCGATAACTAATCGATTGGGATTTCCCAGGGTGAAAACTTGCGGCCGCCAACCCAAAGGAATCGTCACTTTGACTTTGGTTTGAACGCCGTCAGGTTCGACTTTTAGTGATAGCAATTGTTTGCTGGTTGAGAAAGTCTGCTGAATTATGGCGGGTGCGACTTTGGCATCGATCGCGATCGACCATTCTTGACCGGCGATCGGCGCTGCGGGCGTTATTTGCAGCGGGAGAGCGGGTTTGGTCGGGTCGTCTGGTGTTTCGAGGTTTGGCGCTGTGCGGAGGCTTGGGATTGGGATAGCGGGCTTTGTGGGGTCGTCCGGGGGGTTGGGTGTGGGTGTCGGCGACGGGATTGGTTTATCGACAAAGTTGACTTGCCAAGGGGTTGGTCGATCGATATCTACTACAATGCGATCGCCCGATTCTATTTCTGCTTGCCGAATTCCGGTAACACTTGCAGTTTGAGAAGTAATTTTTAGAATATTCCCATCAGCAGATATCTCCCAGCCCGCAAGTCTAGCAAAATCGGTAACATCTAAGTAACGATACGAGCCTGTTGCCCGCGCTGCTAAGCTTTGAGCGCCGATTAAAGATACCGAAAACCACTGCACCGGTTGTTTGATACTGTCGGCGCTGCTAAGCAAATCCACTCCCGCACCTTGCATCAATCCAACGTCAGCAATCCAAGTTCGGAAATTCCCAGAAGTGCTGTTTGCCGGCTGCTGAGTCCAACTTAGGGGGAGAATGCGGCCGTTTAGGGACACTTGGCGGCCTTGTTTGATTATCGAAGATGGCGGTACAGATTGAGCCAAAAACCTATAGTCCGACAGGGAATGAATTCCCTGTCTCATAGCTGAAGTCCTCTCAAGAGGACTATCTGTCAATATTTCAGTCGGTTTTAACTGAGATATTGCACCATTTTCAATTACTTGTTTAGCAACAGGCAAGATGCCTGTTTCACAAGAAAATTCACTCTTTGTGGAACGGGCATCTTGCCCGTTTTTGAGAATGGTGCAAGATGCAAGTTTTAACTGAGATGTTGCACCATTTTCAATTACTTGTTTAGCAACAGGCAAGATGCCTGTTCCACAAGAAAATTCACTCTTTGTGGAACGGGCATCTTGCCCGTTTTTGAGAATGGTGCAAGATGCAAGTTTTAACTGAGAT